>JBLMYN010000470.1:0-11645 GCA_050258305.1 Actinomycetota bacterium | reverse complement strand
GCTCCAATGCCGGTGGCCGGCGGAAAATCCGCCGGACACCGCCTGTTACCGGGCTGCCGCCTTGGCCTTCCCTGCAGGAGGCTCGTCATTGCCTGAATCGGGGAGCTTTGGCGATTTGTCGCCGATCAACCGCACCTTCGACAGCAGATCGCTGATGCTCATCCCGCTGAGGGATTCAAACAGCGCGGGCACCTGCGCGGCGATCTCGGCCATGTCGCCGGTGATCTTGTGTACGCCGGCCGCGTGCCCGTTGCCGGTGGAAACAATCGTGATCTTGTCGACGTTCGAGAGCGGTTGCGCCATCGCGCGGACCACTTCCGGCAGGCCGCTGATCAGCTTGTCTATCACCGCGGCCTGGTTGTATTGCTGATAGGCCTCGGCTTTGATGTTCATCGCTTTGGCTTCGGCTTCACCCTTCTTGAAGATGATGTCGGCTTCCGCCTCGCCCTGCAGCTTGATGGAATTCGCTTTGCCTTCAGCTTCAGCAATCAACCGCTGCTTCTCTGCTTCTGCAATGTTGAGCACGCGCTGCTTTTCGATTTCCGCCTGTTTCAGGACGGTAGCGATCAGCTCGTTCTGGTGCCGCGCAATCTCCGCTTCCTGCACCTTGGTCTGCTGTTCCCTTTCCACCAGTTGCACTTTCACCTGCTCGGCCACCACCTGCTGCTGCTGGATGTTGGCCTGAATGTCATAGGCCTTGTCGGCCTGCGCCTGCTGCTTCTTGATGGATTCGACGTAGCTCGCTTTTTTGATGTCGAGGTCGCGCTGCGCCTCTGCCTGTTTCGCCAGTGAAAGAGTCTCAGCCAGCACACGCTCCTGGTCCGCCTGGGCTTTGGCGATGGCGGCAGCACGTTGCGCTTCGGCGCGTTTGATGGCCGTGTCACGCTCGGCTTCAGCGTTGGCAACGTCGGCGTCACGCTTGATGCGGGCGACATCGGGTTTGCCCATATTGGAGATGTATTCGTTCTTGTCGCGGACCTCTTTGATGGTGAATGAGACCACTTCCAGCCCCATTTTGCTCATGTCGCCGGCGCAGGTGGCGCGCATGCGGTCAGCCACCATCTCCGGTTCCTTGACGATCTGCTCCACCGTCAACTGGCCGATGATTCCGCGCAGGTGGCCTTCCATGACCAGACGTATCAGCCCCTCACGCTGAGGAGGTGTTTTGGTCAGAAACTGCTCGGAAGCCGTCTTGATGGAAATATCATCCGACTTCACCTTGATCTGGGCGACCGCCTCCACCGTCACGGCGACACCCTGATTGGTGTACAGGTCCTGCTGCGGCGCCACATCAAAGGACATCAATTCCAATGACAGCAAGCGGCAGCTTTCCACCATCGGCCATATGATGGTGCCGGCCCCGCGTATCACCCGCGTCTTGCGAAAACCGAAGACGACCAGGGCCTCATTCGGCCCGACCTTGCGGTAAAGGCGCGCGATGGACGCCATGACGAACATCAACGCCAGAAATCCCAGACCGACGTAAATCCACATAATTGGCAACATAGACAGATTCCCTCCTTACGGCACTCAAACTCACTGATCTTTGAATCACGGATCTTTGAATCACGGATCTTTGAATCACTGATCTTTGAACTTTTCTTCCGGCAGAATGCCCGCGGCATTGGCCAGTTCATCCCAGCGCCGCACATAGGCAATTCCGCTTTCGTAGCGTGTTACCACAACTTCTTCACCGCTGTTCAACTGCTCATGCGCTTCCGAGCGGGCGGCACAGGATCGGCATGCGCCGTCCTGCTCGAACAGGATCTCTCCCGTCCCATTGCTCCGGATCCTGCTGCTGACGCGCCCCAGGACGCCGACCATTTCGTAGTCCAGCGGATCCAGGCTGTAGTCGTGCGCCATCAGCACCTTGGCCACGAAAAGAAAGATGAGCGTGGCTCCGGCAAGGCCTACGAGCGTGGCAATGGCCAGAGCCGCAACCATCCATACGTGTTGATAGCGGGTCAGCAGGTATCCCGTGCCTCCAAACCAGGCAAGAAACACCGCCAGAGTCAGAGGATTGAAAAACGGGAAATGCCCGCCATGCCCGCCGCCTCGGACACCGGCATGGCCGATATGAACGTGGCCGTGCGGCAGATGGAAATGCAGATGAATCGAGCCGCTGAGAAATGACACGGCGGCAAACGCAAAACCGACCACGAAGCAAACCAGATAGAACGATTCCCAGTTCATGCCTAAGCCTCGCTTATCTCCGGCGTATTCCCGCCAGCGTGGGGCCGCAAAACCTGCAAAAGGCGCTCCGCCAGTTGCGGAGTCTCAAGAATGGCGTCCATCAGCATCAGGCAGCGGCGCGAATCTTCATGCTTGGCCAGGTTCAGCAGCGCGCGGCTAACGGCCGGATCATTGCGAAACCGTTCCGCGCCCTGGATCAGCCAAAGGTCCAGCGTGTCTTCCTGCGAGCGCACATCCGACAACAGCTCGGTGTGGAAGCCCTCGGGATCGTCGACAAGATAGCCCGGATGTACTTTGAAGAAATTCGAAAGTAGAAGACGGGTCTTGTTGGTCAGGTGCGGACGCGCCCCATTCTCAATCTGCGAAAGATACGACTGGCTGATCTTCTGCCGCAGTTCCTTGCCGATGGCGCGGACCACTTCCTGCTGCGTCATCTCGCGGCCCAGGCCTCTCAGGTTTCCTTCCACCAGCCGCAGGTAGCGTAATTTCTCACCGAGTCTCATATAACAAATCGCAATAAACATATTTCAATTTGCGATATCTGTCAATAAAAATCGACGATGATTTCGGATACCTTTCAAGCCGTTGAAAACAGGCGCCTTCACGCTGCACTGAAAGCGGTTTTGTTCGTCGAGGCATCCGACACCAGGCCGAGACCAATCCTCAATCGCGCTGGATGCAACAGACTTTTCTGCTCGCAGCCCTTCACGTACCGAGATTCAAGTGCCAGATTGGAACTTAATTGCCCTCGCTTTTGTGCGAGTCCGCATAGGCTACAAGAAGTAAAGCAAACAACGGAGGGGGTCACGACATCTAAGTAGATGATGGGGCCAAGGGTTCGAACCTGGGGACGTGAAGCTGGCGGATGGAGCCTCTTGGGCCTGGCAATTCTGTTTTTCCCGCTCCCGGTCCTCCCCACTGTTCTGCTGATCGCCGGTCTGCTGATTCTTTCCACCAACCACGCCTGGGCGAGTACTGTCCTCGGCATGATTCGGGCCAGGTTCCCTTCGCCTTCCCAGAGGAAAGCCGGATCGATGGCGACGGCCAAGCCGGCCTGATACGGAAAAGTTCACATTTGTACCTCGACTTGATTGGCTCCCGTGCGTGCGATCCTTTGTTTGGTGCCCAAAGCCGCTGCCGCGGCCAGCAATACCGCTGCAAGAAGCGGACCACACCGAACGAGCGCGCTCTCAATCAATCTGCCTTCGCTGTCCAGCTGCCACAGTGGCGGCGCACAAACACGCGGGAGCAGTTCCAAAATGGGAACAAATCTCTTCCCGGCTCAGATTCTGCGCTCCCTGTCCTCGGGCGCGCGCTAGAATCTCAGCCAAAAGGCACGACATGGGCCTTGAACGTCGGCCTTAAATGAGGAGGTAGCGTATGCGGAAAACGGTGCTCGCGATTTCTGTTCTTCTTGGAGTGGCGGTTATGGCAGCTTCCACTCCCGCCCCCGGTAAACGCTCAACCGACAACACGCCGGCTGTGAAGAGCTATCTCATGCCGGATCTGAGCCTCAAGAGCGTGATCTCGCCCGACCTTTTGCCAGCCTCGACGAAACAAGCTTCCCAACCGGCAACGAGGTTAGCGGGGCCTCCTCACAGATCGGGATTCTGCCGGTGCAGTTGCGGGTTTCCATGCACCTCGGACGCGGACTGTGGCGGCACAAGCTGCGATCCTTTCATTACTTGTTGCGATAAGAATCCACAATCCAAAGCAAATACAGTGTTCTTCCAGGGCGCCTTGAACTCGTCGCGAAAAGCGGCCCTGCCGGAAGAGGTGCTGAAAGCAAGCTGCAAATAACTCGAATTCCTCCGGCGGGACGAATGCGCCCGCCGGATTCCCTAAGCCTGTACTCGCGTATGAAAATCCGCTCTTTCGTTCAGAGCCCGGGCGAGTGACCCATCTCACAGCTTTGCCGTAACTTAAAAATTAATCTGGTCTCATGATGCCGGAGACTGCAACCAATCTGGCACCTCAAGCGGAGAATGCTCAACCGAGGCTGCTGGCTGCCGATCAACTGCCGGAACTTCTGCAGATTCTGCAGGGCCGCGGATATGACGTGGTCGGACCCACAATGCGTGACGGAGCCATAGTTCTGGATCGCCTTGAATCAGCCGCAGAGATTGCATCCGGCTGGATTGACGAACAAAGGCCCGCGCAATATCGCCTTCGGAGAGCGGATGGGCAGTCTGTCTTCAGCTATGGCGTGGGCCCGCAGAGCTGGAAAAAGTACCTTCATCCAGCGGAAACAAAATTGTGGTCGGCGGAGAAGCAGAACCAGACTTTCCGGATCTTAAATAATGAGCCCGCGACAGTGCGGCCTTTGGCTTTCTTTGGCGTGCGCGCCTGCGATCTGGCGGCCATCGCAGTACAGGATCGCGTGTTCCTGGAAGGCAAGTACCGCGATCCCATCTACAGCAGCCGCCGCCGGGGTCTGTTCATCATCGCTGTCCAGTGCACCCGGGCCAATGAAACATGCTTCTGCGCATCCATGGGGACCGGGCCGCGCCTGCAAGGCGGATTTGACCTGGCATTGACGGAACTGGCTGGCGGATCCACCGGGCACCGATTCGTCGTACAGTCAGGAAGCCGGCGCGGAGCCGGCCTGATCGCAGAACTGCAAACCACGGCAGCCGGCGAGAACGACGTTCTTGAAGCCGAATCCGCCATCGACAGAGCGGCGCGCCAGCAGGTACGCCGTATCGACACGGCCCGAACCAGAGAAGCTCTGCAGCGGAACTTCGAACATCCCCGCTGGGACCAGGTTGTGCAACGTTGCCTGAGTTGCGCCAACTGCACCATGGTCTGCCCAACGTGCTTCTGCACCAATGTCGAGGACACGAGCGACATCAGCGGCAATCACGCCGAGCGCTGGCGCCGGTGGGATTCGTGTTTCTCGCTGAATTTTTCCTATATCCACGGCGGAAGCGTCCGCGCATCGGCCAAATCGCGCTACCGCCAGTGGATCAGCCACAAGCTGGCATGGTGGATCGACCAGTTCGGGACATCAGGTTGCGTGGGCTGCGGGCGCTGCATTACCTGGTGCCCCGTGGGTATCGATATCACCGAAGAGGCCGGCGCACTATGCCAGGGAGAGAAGTATGGAAACTCTTGAGCGCATCATTGCAGAACATCCGTTCTTTGAGGGCCTGGATCCGACCGTGACAAAGGTGCTCACCGCCTGCGCCAGGAATGTACATTTCCCCGCGGGAACTTACATCTTCAAAGAAGGCGAAGACGCGAATGATTTCTACCTGATCCGCTCCGGCAGGGTGGCGATGGAAACCTTCTCGCCGCAGCGCAAGCCCATTGTGGTGGCAACAGTGGAGGAAGGAGACATTCTGGGCTGGTCGTGGCTGCTGCCTCCCTACATATGGAGATTTAACGCGCATGCTGTGCAGGAAATCCGCGCCATTGCACTGGACGGGAAATGCCTCAGAAACAAGTGCGAGGAGAGTCATGATCTCGGCTACCAGGTGCTGAAGCGCTTTGCCCAGATCATGGTGAAGCGCCTGGAAACGACCCGGCTGCAGTTGCTCGACGTCTACGCGGTGCGGTAATGACAAGCGCTGCCACACCGGAAATGGCCCTCATCAGCGACCCGATGGCGCCGGAGCCTTTCCTGCTGAAGCAGGTGGTCAAGGAAACGCCGGACACGTACGGGCTTGTACTGGCGCCAGAGAACGAGAGCGCCAGCACTCCCTTCCGCCCGGGACAGTTCAGCATGCTGTGGGTGTTCGGAGTGGGCGAGATGCCGGTCTCCATCAGCGGCGATCCAGCGGATCGAGCGCGGCTGGCGTATACCGTGCGGGCGGTAGGCAAGGCAACGAGCGCACTGGTGAGCAGCAGACCCGGAGATTACCTCGGCGTTCGCGGTCCGTTCGGCACAGGCTGGCCCATGGAAGCGGCTCGGGAGAAAGACATCATCATTGTCGCCGGCGGGATCGGGCTGGCGCCGTTGCGGCCGGTGATTTATGAAATCCTGAATCATAGGAAGGATTATGGCCGGCTGATTCTGCTCTACGGCGCGCGCAGCGCACGGGACGTGTTGTATCGCAAGGAACTGGCGGTGTGGCCGCGCCAGCCGGAGACGCAGGTGCTGACCACCGTTGATTATGGCGGCCTGAGCTGGAAAGGCCACGTTGGCGTGGTAACAACATTGTTCAAACACGCGCGGCTGCGGCCCGCGCACTCCGTGGCCATGATCTGCGGGCCTGAAGTCATGATGCGCTTTGTTGCAAGGGAACTGGAGGGACAAGGGCTCGCCCGCAAGGACATTTATTTATCGATGGAACGCAACATGAAGTGCGCCGTGGGCTTCTGCGGGCGCTGCCAGTACGGGCCTCACTTCATCTGCAAAGACGGCCCGGTGTTCGCTTATGAACGGATCAGGCCGCTGCTGGAGAAGTATGAGCTCTGATGCAAAGCCGAAGACGGGAAGGAAGCAGAAGCTTGCCGTGTTCAAGTTTGCCTCCTGCGACGGGTGCCAGTTGACGCTGCTCGATCTGGAAGAAGAGCTGCTCGCGATTGCCGAAGCGATAGAAGTGGCCTACTTCCCCGAGGCTTCGCGCGCCATGCTTAAGGGGCCTTATGACATCGGGTTGGTGGAAGGTTCGATCACAACTCACGCGGACGCACAGCGGATTCAGCAGGTGCGACGGCAATGCAAGACGCTGGTGACCATTGGCGCCTGCGCCACGGCCGGTGGCATTCAAGCCCTGCGCAACTGGAAAGACATTCAAGAATTCATTGCCGTGGTTTATGCAACCCCGCAGTACATCAGCACGCTGAAGCTTTCCACCCCCATCTCCGAACACGTTCCCGTCGACTTCGAGTTGCGAGGCTGCCCGATCAGCAAGCAGCAGTTGCTGGAACTGATCTCGGCCACGCTGGCGGGAAGGGCGCCGAACGTGCCCACGTACAGCGTGTGCATGGAGTGCAAACGCAACGCCAACGTGTGCGTTGCCGTCGCGCATGGAACGCCGTGCCTCGGCCCCATAACCCAGGCAGGCTGCGGCGCGCTATGTCCCGGCTATAACCGCGGCTGCTATGGGTGCTTTGGCCCCATGGAGAGCGCGAACACAGATTCGCTGGTGAGGCAGCTTGGCGCGCTGGGGCAATCCGCCGATCAGACTGTGCGCGCCTTGCGCGGATTCAACGCCTGGGCGTGGCCGTTCCGCAAAGCCGGCGAGGAGCGCGAACGGCAATGACGACCCGCACCATCAAGGTCGACACGCTGGCCCGGGTGGAAGGCGAGGGCTCGCTGCTGATCAAATTTGCCGGCGACCGCGTGGCCGAAGCCAGGTTGAAGATTTATGAACCGCCACGGTTCTTTGAGGCCCTCCTGCGCGGCAGGCACTACTCGGAAGCGCCGGACATCACGTCACGCATATGCGGAATCTGTCCCGTCGCCTACCAGATGAGCGCCATTCACGCGATGGAGCGCATATTGGGAATTACGGTTGAGCCCGCAGTGCGTCTGCTGCGGCGATTGTTCTACTGCGGTGAGTGGATGGAGAGCCACGCGCTGCACGTCTTCATGCTGCATGCTCCGGATTTCCTCGGCTATCAGGACGCCATCACCATGGCCGTGGACCATCGCGAACTGGTGGAGCGGGCGCTTCGCCTGAAGAAGATTGGCAATCGCATCGTTAGCCTGCTGGGCGGACGCGAGATTCATCCCATCTCCGCCGCGGTCGGCGGCTTTTACAAGGTTCCCACGAAACATCAATTGCGCGAGCTTGTGTCCGATCTGGAATGGGCTCTCCATGTATCTCTTGAGACTGTGCAATGGACCGCAGGGCTCGACTTCCCTGGCTTTGAACAGGACTACGAGTTTGTCGCCCTGCGGCATCCGGATGAGTACCCGCTCAATGAAGGCCGCCTGGTCTCAAATCGCGGGCTCGATATCGATGCGGCGGCGTACGAAGACCACTTCATTGAACATCAGGTGAAGCACTCAAACGCGCTGCACTCGATGATCAAAGGCAGGGGGTCGTACCTGGTGGGTCCGATGGCGAGATTTAATTTGAACTTTGACAAGCTGCCGCAGGTCGCGCAGGAAGCGGCGCTCAAAGCGAATCTGAAGCCGCCGGTCAGGAATCCCTTCCGCAGCATCGGAGTCCGCGCTGTTGAGCTGGTCTTTGCCTGCGCAGAAGCGCTGCGGCTGATTGGAGAGTACAACCCGCCCAAAGCCGGGAAAATTGAGGCGCCAAACCGGGCCGGGGCCGGTCAGGCCATCACCGAAGCTCCGCGCGGCATCCTATATCACCGCTATGCGCTGGATGAAAAAGGACTGATCGTGACAGCGAGAATTGTCCCGCCCACTTCGCAAAACCAGAAGAGGATTGAGGACGATCTGCGCGAGTACGCGGCGGGGCTCACGGACCGGTCACTTGAAGAAATCACGTGGAAATGCGAACAGGCCATACGAAACTATGATCCTTGCATTTCCTGCGCGACGCATTTCCTGAAGCTCGAGATCGAGCGCCAGGGAGCGAGGGAGGGAACATGCTGATTATCGGTTGCGGAACTCGCGAGCGCGGAGACGATGCCGCCGGACTTCTGGTTGCGGAGAGGCTGCGCGAGCTGGAGTCGCCGGCTGCGGGTGTAGCGATTCAACTCTGCAGCGGTGAAGCCAGCGAACTCATCGATCTCTGGAGCACCGATGATGAGGTGATCGTAGTGGATGCTGTGGTTGGCGACGCTCCTGCAGGAACCATCCACCGCTGGCAGGATGACATACCGGCCGGAGTTGGCAGCGGTTCGGCTTCTACTCATGGCTTTGGCCTTCGGGAAGCGATTCCGCTGGCGCAGATCATGGACCGTCTGCCGGGATTTCTGTGCATCTACGGAATCGAAGCCAGAGTTTTTGAAACCGGCGCCGATGTCTCGCCCGAGGTGCGGCAGGCGGTGGAACAAGCGGCGCAGGAAATCAGCAGACTGCTCAAGACACTCCACACGGAAATCCTGCCTTGATTTTTTCCTTCTCGATGTGTTGACAACCAACAGGAGAGCCTGCTATCTTCCTGTTGCTATTCAACAGGAGGTCTCCGAGCCATGGGGGAGTCAAAAGCTGACGTTCTGCAGGGAACACTCGACCTGATGGTCTTGAAGACGCTGCAGGCCATGGGACCCTTGCACGGCTATGGAATCGCGCGCCGCATCGAGCAGGTTTCTGAGAACCTTCTTCAGATGAACCAGGGAACGCTTTACCCCGCCCTGCTGCGCCTGCAACAGAAGAGATGGGTCAGCGCCAAATGGGGATTATCTGAGAACAACCGCAAAGCCAAGTTCTACAGCCTTACTGAAGCCGGTAAAAAGCAACTCGCGAAAGAAGCGGCGGAATGGCAGAAGATGGCGGCCGTGATGGCGCGGCTGCTGAATAGCCGCCAGGAGGCTTGATTCTTATGTTCTCATGGCTCAGTTTCCTCTCACGCATCCGCGGTTCAGCACGACGCTCAGCGGTGCAAGGCGAGCTCAGTGAAGAACTCAGGTGCCATCTGGAGATGCTGGTGGATGAAAAGATCAACCAGGGAGCCTCTCCGGAAGAAGCGCGCCGCCAGGCGATGCTCGCGCTCGGGAACAACACTCGCATCCAGGAAGCCTATCGCCAGCAGGCTGGACTTCCCTTCTTCGAAGTTCTGCTGCAGGATGTTCGTTACTGCCTGCGCACATTGCGGCGATACCCGGGCTTTGCGACGGTCGCGGTCATCACGCTTGCCCTGGGCATCGGCGCCAACACGGCCATCTTCAGCATCGTGAATGGCGTGCTGCTCCGGCCGCTGCCTTACTCGCATCCTGACCGGCTGCTCGCTGTCTTCAGCAACTTCGGCGTCTCGCCGTTCGGACCGACGTCACCACCGGACTTCCGTACGCTTCGTGAGCAAAACCACACTCTGGACGGGCTTTCCGCCTACTTCGACGTTGCCATGAATCTCACAGGCGCACAGCAGCCGGAACGGTTACGCGGGATGGTGGTTTCAGCCGATTACTTCACGACTCTTGGCGTGCAACCTATGCTGGGCAGAAATTTTGTCTCCGGAGAAGAGCAATGGGGTCAGCATCACGTGGTGATTGTGAGCAACGCCTTCTGGCGAACGCGCCTCAACGCCGACCGCAACCTGGCGGGCAGCAAGCTGACCCTCGACGACGAGTCGTACAGTGTAATCGGAGTTTTGCCGCCGAACTTTTATGTAGAGCAACCGGCGCAGTTCTGGCTTCCCATGGCATGGAAGCCGAATGACAATTACAACACGCACAACAATTATTTTCTGAGCATGATCGGCAGACTGCGCCCTGAAGTCACGCAGCAGCAGGCATTGGCTGATCTGAATGCCGTCATGCTCGGCATTGCGCAGCGTTTTCCGGAAAACAAGGGCATCGGCGCCAACCTGAAGCCTTTGCGGGAAGTCTGGCTGGGTGACGCGCGACCCGCGTTGCTGGTTCTGCTTGGCGCAGTGGCTTTCGTGCTGCTGATTGCCTGCGTGAACCTTGCCAACCTGCTCCTGGCGCGCTCCGCAACCCGGCAGAAGGAAATTGCCATTCGCTCCGCCTTGGGCGCGAACCGCCGCCGCCTGCTTCGTCAATTCATGACGGAAAGCATCATCCTCTCCTCTCTGGGAGGCGCTTGCGGGCTGGCCATGGCGTATCTCGCCCTGCTCCTGCTCCCCCTGGCCGGTGACATGCTGCCGCGCGTTCAGCAGGTGCGGCTTGATGGCTGGGTTCTGCTGTTCACGGCTGCTGTCTCCCTCACCACGGGCGTTCTTTTCGGATTGCTGCCTGCGTTCAGGAATTCGTGCGGAGCGGGCGTGAATGAAACGTTGAAAGAAGGCGCAAAGTCTTCATCGGCATCAGGATCGGAACGCTTTCGCGCCGCTCTGGTCATCACCGAAGTGGCGCTCGCGACGGTCCTGCTGGCCGGCGCCGGCCTGGCCGTACGCAGCTTTGCCCGCCTGCTGAACGTCGACCCGGGTTTTTCTCCCGATCATGTGCTCACATTTTCCGTGGACCTGCCCCAAAGCTACGATCCTCAGCCCGATCCGCTGCGCATTGGCGCACCCCCGCGAGTGCGGGAATTCGCAGAACAGCTGCTCTCCAGGATCGAGCATCTGCCCGGCGTAAAGGCCGCGGGCTCTGTTTCCAGCCTGCCGCTCGAAGGTGAGAACTGGGGGAAATTCTTTGTTCCACTGGACCGCCCCATGCCTCCAGGCATGGACAAGGCAGAGCACGTTCAATATCGGGCCGTGCTGGGAGACTACTTCAAGGCGCTGCATATCCGGCTCATCAAGGGACGGTTCCTGGACGAACATGATGGTCCCGACAGCCCCTATTCGGTGGTGATCAATGAAGCGCTGGCGCGCCGCGACTGGTCGGGACAGAATCCTCTTGGGAAAACTGTGATGCTCTCTCCTCCTGCGAATCTGATTCCGCCCACACTGTACCCGCCCGGC
>JBLMYN010000469.1:0-19302 GCA_050258305.1 Actinomycetota bacterium | reverse complement strand
AATCAAGCGGGTTCAATTACTCACTTACCAAATTACCCAATTACCAAATCCTGCGAAGCTCTGCTCTTCACTTCGCTGCTTCCAGCACTCTCACCTTCCACCGGTCCGCGGCGCCGGTCAGGACCGCGTAGTAGTGCACCTGTGCCTGGTCAGAGTGGATCACGTTGCCTCCATCCAGCACCTGGGTTTCCAGCGATGCGGTATCTTTGAGTTCAATGGCCGAACCGTCGGGCGAATAGAACACCGCATCCACCTTGTGGCCGTGGTCGATGATGCGCGTGGTAAGGCCGTTCTGTTTCTGCTGTTTGACGCGTGCAGTCAGCTTGTTCAGGGCAAAGCCGGTGAAGTTCTCATCGAGCGGCTCCAGTGTGTTGTGGGCCAGAGCCGTGCTCAGGCCCTTCCACGCCGCCGTGTAGTCGCGGAGAACGGACTGTTGCGTATTGTCCTCAACCTCGCGGGGAGCTGCATTGCCTGCGTTCAGATGAACGGAAGGATTGCTATCCGCGAGTATGCGCCGGGCCAGTGGCATGGCGCCGGAGATCATCAGCGCCACCCCGGCGCAGAACACCAGAATGCGCGCCAGTTTCGGCGGAGGGCCGGCAAGGCGCGCCTGCGAGTTTGAATTCGACTGCCGCGAGTGGAGCGTCATTCTCCGCCTCCCACGTTCAGTTCATTGCCCAGCACCACGCCGGAAGCCACGCTGACGCGCGCCTTCTGCGAAGCGGGGAGTTCAGCGCTGGCGATTCCCTTCTTGATGCGCGCGTCCACCACGCTTCGGCCCGTGCTGTCGGTTTCAATGAAGGTGACGATGGTGCCGTCAGGAACGGGATTGCCCGTACAGTCACGAATGGGATCGGTCTGTACCTTGATTCCATTCTTGCTCTGTCCCGCGATGTGCATTCGCAGATTGCAGGGATCGGACGCCACCTGTTGCACCACTCGCGTGACCGTCACATCGCCGACTTTGGCCACGAACTGTGCCGCGCCCGCTTTCTTCGCCGACGAACTCCGGACCCAGGCTACGCCATCTTTCGTCATTACCTTCTGCGATGCGGTCGTTCCCCCAACACTCAGCGTAAAGGTTACGGCCGTTGGCTGTGTTACCAGGTTCTCGTACTTGTCGAAGGTAAACGCCACGCCGCTGATCACGCCCGGGCGGTTGACGGGGACGCGCGATGGACGCGCCAGGAAGCTCAGACTTTCCGGCTTGCCCGGTTCCACCCAGAAGACCTGCGACTGAAGGCTGTCGCCACGAACAATGGCGATCCAGCGGCCCGCGTGCTTTAGTTCCTCTCCTTTGATTTCGGTGTTCCCGCCCAGGCGGATCTTATGTTTAATCACTTCTCCGGGCCCGATGAGCAGGAGTGTTCCTTCGCCGCTGCCGCTCGTGGCAATGCTCACATCCTGGCCGGCAACGGCGTGGTCCGGCACGCGAAGCTCGGCGCCGTTTGCCCGGCTCGCCGCGAACCAGCAGGCGGCAATGGTCATGGCGATAAACACAAGTTTGCGCATGCTTTTAATCCTCGCGGTCAAGGCTGTACTGATTGACGGTGACGCGATACGAATGCAGGTTGGAAGAGATTTGGTCAGGGACGCTGACAGCAAATGGCTGCGGCGTTTCCGGGAGCAGCGCATGATCCACATAGCCGTCTGACACCCAGATCACCTTACCGGAGTTGTCGTAGAACGTGGCCAGTACGTGAGGAATGTTGACGATCTGCCCGCTTTCATTTACTAAATCGCCTTCCAGAGCTGTCCGTCCTTTCGCATCTTTCGCGATTTTCTGATGCATCACGCCGATGACCGGATCGGCCGATGCGGGAACCAGCAGGGAATTTGGCTTCATGTTGGCCGCCTTCACTTGAGAGAGCCTGATCCCGGGAAAATCGATCCGATACGGAGCAATCTCTTTCGGCAGCAGGACATGCGAGGTCTTGTCAAAGCTGGATTCGTCGCCGAGCTGCTGGCCGTTCTTTCCCGTCAGGGTCGCTTCCACTGCCACGAATGCCGGCACGGTATCTTCGTTTTCAACTTCGCCCATCAGGATCAGCGTGCCGCCGTATTCAGTCGGATTCATGGAAAGGATGCGTACGCGCGGGTTCTCAACGTTCTGTGCTCCCCAGTCATCGCCTTCGCCTCGATAGATGATGTCCCAGCGAAGGTAATTCACCGGGATCACCTGGGGCGGAACGGTCGGGGTTTTCTCGGCAACCCACACGATCTTCCATTGCCCGTTGTCCCTGATCACCTTCAGGTCACGGGTGTCATAAAAAGCTCCCACCGCAGTTGAGTACTTGAGTTCGACGCGGACCACTGCATTATCGTCGCTTGCATGCAGCGTGCGGCTGGTCACGCTTTCAAGCTGCGAATACGTGCGCAGGCTGCCGTCCCGCCCCGTAAGGTCTTTGGTAAAGGTGGGCAGGTCAACGTTGCTGGCCGGCGCGAGATAGGAGTACGCGCTTTTCCAGTCATGCCCCTGCACGTTCATGAACATGTCCTGCACTGCGCCTTCAGGGGTGGAAGCAGGAGCTGTGGCGCTCTGGTGAATGGCTCCCAGCGCCACCAGCCCAAGTGTAAGGATCACGAAGATAGTAATCAGAATGCGTCCCATCACCGTGCCTCCCGTAGAACCGGTTCTGTTGTGGCACTAGGGAATTCGACTGTTTCCGCCTGCTTGCCGCGCTTGTCCGGGAAGAGCACCACCAGGAGCAAGGCAACAATGCTGCTGCCGATGGGCAGCGTGCCCCACATGATTCCCTGGATGCGCGTCGGCCGCAGGCCATAGTCGGTCGGCCGCGCCGGTGCGATTCCATCTTTCACCCAGAGCGTGATGGCTCCGCGATCGTAGGTTTCCGTTTTGCGCCATCCGGCAAAAGCCAGCAAAGGCTCATAGTAGGGATCGCGGACGAAGATGTACTTCAGCCCGTAGTGGTCGGCGTGTTTCAGCATGGCGCGCAGTGATTCCATGCCACTGATGCCGTAATACTTCGCGTTGGTGAGCTGGCCGGCGCCGTAGCGCGTCATTTCCGGCAGCAGGCGGGCGGAGTTGTAATCGCCATCCACGCTGCTGGCGTCTGTGTAAGTGCTGACCTCGTCAAACTTGCTGGCGCCGAAGCCGAGCGTGAGATAACGGAACTTGTCATGGCCGTCACGATTCAGGAATGAAATCACCTCCTGCACGCTGAACGGTTTGCCGCGGCTGCCATGATAGAGCGGCCAGGCCACGGCAAAGCCCATGGTAAGCGACGCCAGCGCGCCGACCGTGAAGGCGGCCTTGCGCCCATAATGGTCAACCAGGTCCACAACCAAAAGTCCGACAATCGGGAGAGCCATCACGTTGGCAAGCAGGCTGAAGCGCTCAAACGTCAAAATGTCAAACGCGCGCCCCAGCATCCATTTAGGCAGAGGCGTGGTGCCGCCCAGGGAGAACATCATGGCCAGCCAGAATCCGAAGAACAGAGGACGCAGTCGCGACTCTTTCAGGCCTTTGACGAAGATGTAAGGCAAGGCAAGCAGCATGGCGCCCCAGGGAATGATGAAGAAATTCATTCCGTCGCCGGGATGGAGAAAGTAGTTGTTGCGGCTGGCGTGGGGAATGGGCATCTGCTTGATCGGGTTGGCAAGCAGAGCCACCACATACGGGTACAGGACCACCAGCGTGCCCGCAACGGCCAGCACAGCAAACACGAGGGTTCTCGCCGTTACTCCACTGATGCTGGCATCCGCATCGTCACGATGCCGGTCCATGTACGCCATGGCGATGACCGGCAACGCAAAAATGAAGCTGCCGAACAACAGCGTCACGTGGTGCGCCGCGGCGGCGGCAAAGAAGAGAAACAACCCCTTGAGCAGCGCACTGCCTTTCCCTTTGCGTGCCCAGTCGTAGTAGTAGGGCAGCGAGTTGAGGTAGAGCGGAGCGGCCCACGTGGTGGATAACTGTCCTGCGTTATACACCAGAGATGATAGTGATCCCAGGAGCACGCTCAGCGCGGCCGCATAACTGGCTGCTCGTTCACTCACCCATATTCGCGAAAATCGATACACCCCGATGGGCAACAGCAGGATGGCGACGAACTGAATGATCATGTAAGCCATGTTCAGGCCGGTGATGTGCGAGAGCAGCGCCACCCACTGCTGCTCCATCGGCGGATATGTGGTCTGTGAGAAGCCCGTAAATTGCTTTTGGTTCCAGGGATCAAACCAGTGCTCCGCATAATGCGAAGCGAAAAACTTGTGGAAGTTCGCGTCATAGGTGCTGTTGGGCAACTGCAGGATCAGCAGCGGACCATGCACCAGCAGCGCCAGCAGCAACACCCAGCTCAAAGGGATGCCCCGGCTCAAAACGGGCGCCGGTCTGGTGGCGGCAAAGGATGGGGAACTCATGAAAGAACCTCCGCGATTACGACTGCGAACAAAGACGGAATGAAAATCGAGCAGCAGTTTTGCTTACAGCTCAGTTTCGATTCCAAAAGTGGTATTCGGGTTTCCCTTGTGGAATCCGGATTCTCAATTTGGCGTACTTTCACCTAGGCAGCAATCCTCCTACCTTGAAACAGCATCTCGATTCAAGAAGAGATGAGAGCTGCTGCCCCGGCGTTTCCAGCGCACAGGGATGCGGGTGAACGCAGAACGGAGGGGCAGCAATGGATCTCTTTGAGCAATGCCGGAACGGACGAAGCATTTGGGCAGTTTCCGCGTTTGCCGGCGAAGACGAGGATTCAAGGCGAGTCCCTGCGGCCCGCTCTGTGCCGCCAACTAAGTGACAACGGTGGTTCCGTGAAGAGAAATTTTCTTGTTCTGGCTTTTTGTTCCCTCTTTCTGACCGGCTACAGCTGGGCGCAGACGTTTGAAATTGGCGGCCAGTCCTCGCCAAAAAAACAAAACGCCCCCAAAAAGGCCGGGCAAAGCAGGAAGCAGCCTGCTGCCGGGGAGAAGCAATCCGGCGCGCTCGGATGGGGCAACAGCATCGAAGTCGGACGCAACGCGCGCGCGGCCCAGCAGGCGCTCTCCAGGGGCAATTACGCCGCGGCCATGACCTTTGCCCGGCGCGTGGTTCAGGCCGCGCCCAGTGACGCGCGCAACTGGTTCCTTCTGGGTTATGCCTCGCGTCTCGCGGGCAACTATTCGGGCTCACTCGACGCCTACGACAAGGGCCTGGCCAGGCAGCCAAACTCCGTCGAGGGACTTTCCGGCAAGGCCCAGACTTATATCCGGATGGGCAAGTCTGATGAGGCCAAAAAACTTCTGCTGCAGGTGATTGCCGCTAATCCGCGCCGCGCTACCGATCTCGCCATGGCCGGCGAGCTCTTTATGCAGTCAGGCGACCTGCCCCGCGCGACTCACCTGCTGGAACGCTCTGAGGCGGTTGGCCCGTCCTCCCATGCCGAGCTTTTGCTGGCCATTGCCTACATGAAATCCAGGCAGCCGGACAAAGCCAAGGCGCTCCTCGACAAGGCCATGAAGCGAAATCCACGGAACGTGGACGTATTCCGGGCCGTGGCCCAGTACTATCGCGCAGCGCATGATTACAACTCCGCCATCGCGATCCTGCTGAAAGCGCCGCGGAAGACGGCTCAGGTGATGTCTGAGCTGGGCTATACCTACGGCCTGGCGGGCATGAAGAAAGAGGCGGCGCAGGCCAGCGAGAAGGCAGCAGCCATGCAGCCGAAATCCGCGAATGCACAACTGGCGGCAGCCCAGGCCGAGCTGCGGGTCGGCAACCTGGACAGAACCAGAACCTTCCTGGCTCGTGCCGAACAAATTGACCCCAACTACTACCGGCTGCATGCGATCAGGGGAGAGCTCGCCGGCGTAGAGCACCGTGACAGCGATGCGGTGCGCGAATATCTTGCCGCGCTGGCGGCAATGCCTCAAGGTCCAGCTGAAGGCGTGATGTATCCCGCACAGCTTCGCCTGCAATTAATAACTACCTATCGCGACCTGCAGGACACCGCCGCAGTCCGCCGCCAAACCGCCCTGGGAGAGCAATTTCTCGCCGGGCTCCAGGTTGAGGGCCCCGATCAGGTGCAGTACCTGAGTCTGAGGGCGGCGTTTCGCATGAACGGCGGCAACTCGGCCGGCGCCGAGTCCGATTTGAAACAGGCCCTGCAGCTCGATCCTAATAATGACAATGTGCTGCTGCAATATGCCAACCTGCTCTGGAAAACCAACCGCAAGCAGGAAGCGCACAAAATGTACGCGGACCTGCTGCAGCGCGATCCGAAAAACCGTTATGCTCTCGAGGCGCTGGGCTACCTCTCCAGAGATCTGGGCGACCCCAAAGCGGCTGAAGGTTACTTCAACCGCATGGCCGCCGCGTATCCAAACGATTACGTTCCGTACGTCGCTCTGGGCGATCTTTACACATCGATCAAGAACTATCCTAAGGCCCAAGCCAGCTACGAAACAGCATATAAACTGGCGCCCACGAATCCGCAGATCATTGCCAGCGGCTCGAATGCCGCCATTGACGCGCACGATCCTGATCTCTCCGGCCGGTGGATCGCCCGCGCCAGGGGGCCAATGAAGAACGATCCCCACATCATGCGTGAGACCGAGCGTTACCTGTTCCTTAAAGGACGCTACCTGCAATCGGCCCGGATTGGCGAAGAGGTAGTTAAGAAGCTCCCTCATGACCGCGACGGCGCCGTTTACCTTGCCTATGATCTCTACAATCTGGGCCGCTATGACGACGTGCTGGCGCTGGTAAGCCGGTACGAGACCATCTTGCCCAAAGAGCCGAATTTCCCGCTGTTGGCCGGCCATGTGCACCGCCAGAACCAGCTTCTGCAGGAAGCCATTGATGATTTCACCCGCGCTCTGCAAAAACAACCCAACATGGTGGAGGCGCTGGTCAACCGGGGCTACGTGCGCAATGACATGCAGGACGCGCAGAATGCCATCCAGGATTTCGAGCCTGTGATCAAGATGGAGCCCAACAATGCTATCGCTCACCTGGGGCTGGCTTACTCCTACCTCCAGTTGCATCGCTCGCGCGAATCGTTGAAGGAAGTGGCGCTTGCGCAGAAGGGCATGCAGGATAGCGCGGCCATCCATATGGCGCTGGCCACGGCTTACCGCCAGATGCGGGTATTCGACAAGGCGGAAAAGGAATACCGGTTGGTCTTGAAGTTCGCGCCGGATGACCTGAAGACGCACGAGGCCCTGGCGGACACGCTCTACCATGCGCGCAGGTACAGTCAGGCGATTGTGGAATGGAACTCCGCGCTGCGAATCTCACCCGATGATCCGCTGATCCTGGCCAGCCTGGCTGCCAGCCACGCGCGGTTGCATGATCGCGCTGAGACCTTCCAGTACGTTCAGGCTGCTGAGCGCGAAGCCACGGACCAGTCGGCCGTCCTGCTGGCTACCGGCGAAGCCCTGATGCTGCTGGGCGACCGCAAGGCAGCTTTTGACCGCTTCACACGCGCACTCGATGCGCCGGACGCGAACCGTGTGGACGTGCGTCTGCAGTTCGCCAAACTCTTTGTACATGAAGGAAAGTATGACGACGCCCGGCAGGAGGTGGCGCTCGCTTTCGCAGAGTCCCGGATTGGCGAAGCATCTCCCATCACCACGGACAATCTCGTGGCCGCTGCCAACGTCTTCCTTGCCATGCATGATTTTGATCTGGCACAGCGCTATTTCGTGAAGGCAAAGGACATGGGCGCTTCCGATGACACTGTCGCCGTCGGCCTGGCTGATACCTACATCGCGCAGAACCAGGACAAAAAAGCTGAGGCCGTCCTCCAAGCGCTGGGTAATTCGCCCGATACCCAGCAGAATTACGATTATCAGCTCGCCTGGGGCAACATCTACAGCCAGCGGCATGACACCATCCATGCCATCTCCGCTTTTGCGCGCGCCAGCCAGATGGCTGCCGATGATCCAACGGCGGAGCGCGGGTTGTTGCGGGTAGCGGGGCAGGAAGGCACTGAGGTGCTTCCCGGCCTCAGCATGCAGAGCGACTTCCTGAGCAGTGCGATCTTTGATGACGCGACTCTATACGAGCTGGACAGCAAGCTGTTCGGCAACTCGGTCCGGCCACGTTCGTCACAGGAAACCGATCTGGGTACTTCATTTCACTACCACATCAACCACTTCAGCCCCATCAACGGCTTTGTAGGCGAGCGTAACTATCGCGGAACCATCTCTGTTCCCAGCACACTGGCCATTCTCCGCCACAACAGCTATGACACAGTGTTCAACGTGGGCACCACGCCGGTGCTGCGCTTCGGCAACGCCCGCTTTGTCCTGAATCCAGGGATTGAGTTCGCGATCCGCCGCGATACGGAAGCTCCCGTACAGTTCAACCAGAATCTGTTCCGGCAGTATCTCTACGTGAACAGTTCGCCTTTGTTCAACTGGATTACAGTGCGCGGAAGCGCCATTCATGAAGCTGGTCCATTTACGCAGCAGCACCTCAGCTCCCGTGACCTGGGCGCCAGTCTTGAATTCGAGGTCGGGCGGCCATGGGGACACAACGCGCTTGTTACAGGCTATTCAGTCCGCGACCTGCTCTTCAATCCGGCTCCTCGCGAGTTCTTTACTACCTCAACCTGGGCCGGCCTGGAGCACAAGTTCGGCGACAAAGCCACTGTCACCGGACTGGCCAAATACATCCGCTCGTGGCGCGTAGAAGACCTGGCTTTCGCCACAGGACAAATTCTGGTTCCGGGCGCCCGGTTTGATTACAAATTCAACGACCGCTGGGACTTGAATGCCTCCGCCGACTTCACCCGCGGCCAGGGTTTCCATCTCTACGACAACGTGCAGAGCGGCTTTCTCATCTCCTATATCAAGCCCGTGCGGCGCGGGTTCAATGACGGCACAGGAGAAATCGGGGTGGATTACCCGCTCCGCTTCTCTGTAGGCCTGCAGCAGCAATCGTTCTACAACTTCACCGGAAACGTCAGGACGAATGCCTGGCGCCCGGTCATACAGATTTCTTTGTTCTAGCAGACAGGATGATGGGCCATGAAGATTTGCCTGGTTACAGCGTTTCCTCCCAGCAAAGTGGTGCTCAACGAGTACGGGTACCATGTTGCCCGCGAGCTCCAGGCAGATCCTCTGGTCAGCCTGACTATCCTGGCGGACAAGCTTCCCGAACCACTGCCGGAATTGCCGGAGTTCAACGTCGAGCGCTGCTGGACCATGAACCGGCTCAGCAATCATCGCCGAATCCTCAGGTCGATCCATGAGATTCGACCGGACGTTGTCTGGTTCAACCTGGTGTTCTCCAGCTTTGGGACCAGGGAAAGCCCGCTGGCGGCTTTTTCCGGGCTCACGCTTCCGGCGAGTACCCGCCTGGCGGGCTACTACACGCACGTGACGCTGCACCATCTGATGGACCATATTGACCTGGAAGACGCGGGCGTGCGCCACAAAACCATGTTCCGCCTTGCGGGTAATGCAGCCACAAGAATGATCCTGATGGCTAACTCGGTTTCTGTGCTCCTGCCCGCCTACCGCCGCACTCTGATCGACAAGTACCGCGGTGAAAACATTCACTTCCGTGCTCACGGAATTCTGGGCGCCCGTCCTGAGTACCCTGACTTTGCGCGGCGCGGCAATGAACAGCGCATCCTGGCCTTCGGGAAATGGGGAACCTACAAGCGCTGCGAGATGCTCATCGAAGCCTTTGAGGAGTACGTCGTTAAAGCCGTTCCTGATGCCACGCTGATTATCGCGGGCGCGAACAACGGAAACTCGCCGGGCTACATTGAGTCGTTACGCGCGCGTCACGGCCATCATCCCCGCATTGAATTTACCGGCTATGTGGAAGAGGAAAAAATCCGGGACATTTTCGGATCGGCATCTTTCATGTTGATGCCGTATACCTCGGCAACCGGAGCCAGCGGCGTGGCCCACCTGGCGGCACAGCATGGAGTGCCCATCATCTGCTCTGATATCCCTGAGTTCCGGGAGATGGCGGAAAATGAAGGCCTGGCCATTGAGTTTTATCCCATTGGGGATAAGAAAGCATTGGCAGAACAGATGATCCGGCTGCTGCAGTCCGAAGAGGAGCAGCGGGACATGGCGGAGCAAAACTTTTCTGCCGCTCTCCGCCTGACCATGCCTCAGATCATTCGTCAATACGTTCGCTCCTTTGACCGGCATCAGCGGGCGCGCGCCCTTGAGGCAGTGTCGCGGTTCCGCCGGATCCCGCCGTGGGTGCCATCGCGCTCCGCCATCTTTCGCGCTTCAGCTCCGCGCTGGGGAAGATGGGTTTAGGCCTGTCGCCGGCCGGTAACGCTCTTTGCGGAGCTCTCTGCGATTGCCTGGGTTAAATTTTCGATTTTCGACGGCTCCCAAGCCTTCACTCTCCACTACCTGAGTTCGGCAAAGGCAACTCCATGCCGATTTCCTGATATTCAGCAGGCAGCGTCTCGCGGTTGTGCCGCCGGCGCGGGCTGATTCTTTTGAAATCCACCGGCTTGCGTCGGGTCCGGGGGCGCGCCGCGAACGATGGTGAAGAGGCGTGTCGACTCAAATTAGATGGGGGGCGTTGACTGTAATTAAAGGAGACGGAAAGCGCCGGTGAGATGGAACCGAAAAGGATGATAGACGCAAGGAAAGCTGCGTCAGCGCTCAGCTTTTTCCAGCGGGGCACCTGCCGGGGCTCCGTCAGTATGTGCCGGATACGGGTGCCAAGAAAAGAAGATGACGGGGCAAAATCCACACCCAGTGAGGGACTGCGTCGCAGCATCAGCAGGCGGACGAATTGAGCCAGGCTCTCGGCGTAGTCGGCGCGTTGCTCCGGCCGGCTCTCTATAACCGAGAGGTCGCACGCCAGTTCGCGCTCCATCATCAGACGCTTTCGGGCCTGCCATACAGCGGGATGAAAGAACAATAGCGCGCAAAGCAGGTCACCGAGCATCGCCCAGAGGTAATCACAGCGCAGGGTGTGGATCAGTTCATGCCGCAGGATGTTTCCAAGCTGGGGAGAAGCCACCAGTTCTTCGCAGATCTCGGGCAGGATCACGCGAGGGCTCCACCAGTAAACCGTGGCCGGCGAGCTAACCTCCGGCAAAATCAGCAAACGGCACCGCCGGATATTCAAATCACGGCACAGGCTCTGAAACAAAGCCTCCAGTTTTGGCGATGGCGCCCGGGTATGCCTTAACCAGGAGCGCAGGCGCTGATGTTTGAGCAACTGGAGGCTCAGGAGAGAGATGACAACTGCAAGGTAGACCAGGCCTAAACCGGCAGCGGCCCTGCCGATCCACCAGCTCCAGGAGAGGGGAACACTCAAATGCTCTCCGGAGGCGTTTGTTGTCTGAGCGATGGAGTTGATGGCGATTCCTGCTCGCGAGAAGAGGGTAACCGCCTCATCCACAACCAGGACAGTCCAGGAAATACCCGCACCCAGGAGAAATCCCAACCAGGTGAAAAAGCGCTGGTTGGGACTGCGAAGCACCCGGACCAGGCAGAGGCACAACACGAACGCTGCCGCCACTTTCATGAAAAAAGTGAGCAGCACTCCTGCCAGGTAAAGCGAATAAGGCGCCATCAGGGTGTCCGCAGAAGCCGTGAACGACGTGCCGGTTTACTTCGCAGATTGCGCTTTTTGCAAACGGTAACTGCGGATCAGGTTCTCAAGCCCTTCCAGTTCTGACTCATTCACCGGCCCGGCTTCCAGCAGGTTGATGAGCAGCTCCGAGGGGGAGCCTCCGAAATTCTGATCAAGCAGTGTTTGCACAGAAAGCCTGCCTACCAATTCGCGACTTACGCACGGCTCAAATACAAAAACCCGGCCACGGCTCTCGTGCTTGACCAGGCCTTTTTCTTCCATAATGCGCAGAATGGTTTGGGTGGTCTTATAGTTCGGCTTGGGCGAGACGTTGGAATGGCTGATCACGTCCTCCACCGTTCCATTGCCGAGATCCCAAAGCACCTGCAGGATTTTTAGCTCCGCCCGTGTGGGCAGCACAGTTTTTTGCTGAACTTCCATGGCCGAGTTCTTCTCCAGACTATGAAATGCGCCGGGAAAGAGACTCTCCGTCCCAGCCTCTCTTGCTTTCCGCGGATCAGGAATCCGAAAGCTTATTCGAATACAGGGCCAGCAGGATTCCGAACATCCAAAGAAAATAGCCCTGCCGCGGGTAAAGGTGGATCCGATAAAACGCGATCCCACAGAACACAAACATTACTGTTACAACATACCTGAGCACAATGGCGGTGTGCCATCTTGGTTTTATCAGAATTAGCAGCAGGCTGACAAGAAAAACCGGATTGATCCAGCCGCTGATCAGAACTGAAAAATATTGCAGTGGGGCCTGCCGGATGAGCGCTCCGGCCTGTTCCCAGGTAACTACAAGCGACAGGAAGGCGCACTGATATCCCGGAATGCCGGGCGTGGATGCCTGGCTGACCGCCGGTAACATGAAACTCACGGCAAACATGCTGATTCCGGCGAGCAGGGCTATCCATCTGATCCATTTCACGTTAGCTTGGCTCCTTCTGTGCGGAACTTCGATTGTAGTCCGGGAAAGCCCAGTTACGCTCGATTTCGAAGAGAGTATTGACCAGGCGAACAAAAAGGGGCAGGATAGAGACTGTTGGGTGGACTGGCTCGTGGAATGAACTGCTCCCTGGCTCGGTGGGCAAAGTGGCCCACGTAAGGGGGCCAGGGCTCACATTTAGCCACCAGCCTGAGCTGGATTCTGCCCTGGCTGAACCCGGGAAGTCCAATGTTGTAAACTCGGAGTTTATCCCCCTCACAGCCGGACGGCTGTCAAAACACTCTTATGTCGCACACGGTTCATACCAGCATGATTCGAGTCATCCTTCCCGACGGGAGCAGGAAAGAAGTCCCTCAGGGCACCACGCCGCTCGATATCGCCCGTTCCATCAGCCCGCGCCTCGCCGAGGCGGCACTGGTGGCAAAAATTAAGCCTTCAGCGGTCAGCAGTGAGCATTCAGCGCCTGAGCAGTCCGGGTCTGACGCCACGCCGGCCAGTATGCACGCCGCCAGGTCCAAAGACGGCTGGCAATTCGCTGATTTGACGAAACCTCTGGAAGGCGACCTTGAGTTGCGCTTGTTGACGGATAAAGACCCTGAAGCGCTGGAGGTGTACCGGCATTCCTCTGCGCACGTGCTGGCTACGGCCGTGCTGGAGCTCTTCCCTGAGACCAAGCTGGGCCACGGGCCGCCGACCGAGAGCGGGTTTTTCTACGATTTCCACCGGCCCACCCCGTTTACTCCTGAAGACCTGGAGCGCATTGAAAAGCGCATGCAGGAGGTGGTGCAGCGCGACGAGAAATTCGCCCGCGAGTACATCCCGCGTGACGAGGGCCTGAATCGCTTCCGTTCCGAAGGCGACTTCATGAAGGTCCACTTCATTGAGCAGTTCACGAAGCCGGGCGAGCCGATCTCCACCTATCGCAACGGCAAATTCGTGGACTTCTGCCGCGGCCCGCACGTGCCTTCGACGGGGAAGATCAAGGCTTTCAAGCTGCTCAACATCGCCGGCGCCTACTGGCTGGGCGATGAAAAGAATCCGCAGCTTCAGCGCATCTACGGCACTTCCTTCTTCAACAAGAAAGACCTGGAGCAGCATCTGCATGCCCTGGAAGAAGCCAAAAAACGCGACCATCGCGTGCTGGGCCAGCAGCTCGACTTATTCAGCATTCAGGAACTGGCCGGGCCGGGACTGATCTTCTGGCATCCCAAGGGCGGCATCATCCGCAAAGAGATGGAAGACTGGATGCGTGACGAGTACCTGAAGCGCGGCTACTCGCTGGTGTACACGCCGCACGTTTTCCGCGTGAACCTGTGGAAGACCAGCGGGCACGAAGGCCATTACGCGCAAAATATGTTCACGCCCATGGAACTCGACGACGCTGAGTATCGCGTCAAGCCCATGAACTGCCCGGGACACATCCTGATCTACGCGGATTCGCTCAAATCCTACCGCGACCTGCCGCAGCGCTACGGAGAATTGGGCACGGTTTACCGCTACGAACGTTCCGGCGTCATGCACGGATTGCTGCGCGTGCGTGGCTTTACCCAGGATGACGCTCACATCTTCTGCACGCCGGAACAGATTGAAGCCGAGGTTGAAGGCTGCATCGACTTTGCCCTCGCTGTCTTGAAGACCTTCGGCTTCAACGAATATCAGGTCGAGGTCAGCACCTGGGACCCGAATGACAAGAAGACCTTCATCGGCGGCGACGAGATGTGGAACCTGGCCAACAACTCACTGGAGAGAGTGCTCACCAAGCTGGATATTCCGTACAAGGTTATTCCCGGCGAAGCCGCGTTCTACGGACCTAAGATCGATGTGAAGCTCGTGGACGCCATCGGCCGTCTGTGGCAGCTTTCGACCGTGCAGTTTGACTGGAACCTGCCGGAGCGCTTCAAGCTTGAGTACGTTGCCGAAGACGGCTCGCGCAAGCAGCCGCTTATGGTTCATCGCGCCCTGTTCGGGTCCATTGAGCGGTTCTTTGGCGTCTTGATTGAACACTACGCCGGAGCGTTTCCGGTCTGGCTCTCACCTGTTCAGGTGGCTATCATCCCGATCAGCGAGAAGCATGTGGAGTACGGAAACAAAGTTGCGCAGCAGCTTAAGGATGCCGGCGTGCGCGTCCATCTGGATGATCGCAACGAAAAGATGAACGCCAAGGTCCGCGAGCACACGCTGCAGAAAGTTCCATTCCTGCTTGTGGTCGGCGAAAAAGAAGCTGAAGCCGGGACGGTCAACGTCCGTGTCCGCGGGCAACAGCAGCCGGAAGGCACGGTTCCGGCGGCCGAATTTGTGGCGCGGGTGAAGAAACTCATCGCTAATAAAGCGGTATCGCTGACCTGAATAAGAAAGACTTAGCGCTGATGAACGCGGATGCACGCGGATCCGGAATGGGAATAGCGGATGGCTCGGAACCTCGTTTCCTCTGTTCCTCTGCGTTTCAAAGGTGTTGAATGTAGATGAATACGACGTTTCCCGGTTTCTCCCCCGATGCTCTTGCTTTCCTGCGCGCGCTCAAGCGCAACAACCGGCGCGAATGGTTTCAGCCGCGCAAAGAGAAATACGAAGCGCTGATCAAGCGGCCCATGCTGGAGATGGTGAGCTGTCTGAATGCGGAGTTCGCCCGCTTTGCTCCGGAGTACATCACCCCGCCGCAGAAGGCGCTCTACCGCATTTACCGCGACACCCGCTTCTCCCATGACAAAACGCCTTACAAGACCCACATTTCGGCCATATTCCCGCGGAGCAACGCCGTCAAGCGCGAAGGCTCAGTTTTTTACTTCCATTTCACCGAAAAGGAAGTCCTGGTGTTCGGGGGCGTGTGGGCGCCAGAGCGGGAGGAACTTCTGGCTTATCGCACGCTGCTGGAGGAGCATTATGAAGAATTTCAGGCGCTCCTGTCCGATAAAAGGCTGAAACGTGTGGGCGGCCTGCAGGGCGCGCAGCTCACGCGCATGCCCAAAGGATTCCCGGTGGACCATCCGGCGGAAGAGCTGTTGCGCCATCGCCAGTGGTACCTGGAATCCACATTCGATATCAAGGTCCTGACCAGCCCTCGTCTTGTGCCGGAGGTCGCGCGTCACTTTGAGGTAATGGCTCCGTTTGTGGAGTTCCTGAACCGGCCATTTGCACAGAAGCGGAAGGCGAAGAAGATGATGTTTATGGCGTTTTGAGGTTGTGCAGGTCCCACAGCGTCTCCCGTTCGATCATATCCGCTCATTGAAAAAATTCGTTCATGCTGGCGGCCGATGCCGATGCGCCAGGTTTGTCATTAACCTGCAGCAAGTCGAGAATCAGCCGCAGCGTACTCTGGTGCTGGAACAGAGTGCTGGAGCGGACCCCGGTCTTCACATGGCTGCCCACCAGCACGGTCGCAACCTGCCCGCCGCCATTGGCCAGGTCCGTGATGTTTCCTTCATCGAAGGTGATGATCAGCACGCCGTTGGCGAATGCCGGGCTCTTGATCAAAGGATCAATGTTGTTCTTGAGCCAGGTGTCGGCAGCCGTGAGCCTGGCCGAGTCTGCGCACAGCGAGCCGCCAGTCGGGCAATCGTGCGCGTCATTATCGATATTAGGCGCGATAAAGCCGAAATTGGGCAGCGCGTTGGCTGCCATATCGGCTGAAAGCTGAGTGAAAGGAACAATGTTGGCCGCCTGCGCGGTGGCATGCCGTCCGTCAGATCCGGCGACGTCAGTGAAGTAGGCAAACGGATTGTGGTGCTTGACGTAAGGGAGAACATCGCCGCCCATGTAGCCCTGAGAGGGAATGCTCTCCATGTACGCCTTCCAGGTCTTTCCGGTTCCGGCCAGCGCTCGCACGATGTTGTCATCGGAAACCGGCCCGGGAAAGGAGTCGCCGACAACGGGATTGGTCTCTTCAAGTCCAGTCGTCAGGACAAAGTAATTTCCCAGCGAAGGATGCGTGTTGCCGAAATAATTCGCGGCCAGCGAATTCTGTGAGGCGAGTGAGTTCAGGTACGGCATGTCAGCGCTGCCGATCGCCTGAGAGAAACTGTGGTTCTCCAAGACCACCAGGAAAACGTGGCTGGCCGTGGGCGTAGTGGTTCCGCCGCCACCACCGCCGCTGGGCATGCTGGGCGTGCCTCCACCGCAGCCCGCCATGACAAAGATGGATAGTGCCCACGCCCAGAATCTGGTGATTGATTTCATTCCCGGTTCTCCCGTCGTGCAACATCTCTCGGTGACGAGTTAGATGCAGAACAAGAGATGGGCAAAAACAGCTAAGGCAACTCCCTGAGCAGAAGGTCTTCCCGATATTTTGCCTGTTCTCTCTCGCGGCTCCTCTCTCTGCGCGGGCCATCGCATATGCAGCCGCGGCCATGTTGATGTGGGTCAGGAAGAATGTTTACCGGGCAGTAAACCCGGAATTCACCCGGGCCATCCTACAAGCATCTGCTTCTCTGTCCGGCTCTGGTTCGCGGAGAAATCCATGCAGATCATGAACGCTGGCAAGCGCTGTTGACGCTGGGCATCTTCGTACCCTTACCGCTTTCCATGCTGCTGATCCTCAGTGGCGCGCTCTGCGCCGGCGCCTTTACCGCTGCGTGGTTCACGGTTTCGCAGCGCCAGAGTCGTCAGGTGCACCGGATTCAGGTGATTATCGAAACGGATGCAGAACCAGAATTGATCGAGAAAACCAGCTAAAAGAGGATAGACTCTGTTCTATGAAGTATCTGGGCAGAGTTTTGCTTTTTGCCGCAACCGTGGCTTTGGGACAGACTTCTCCGGCTCCCGGCGCGGCCAAGTTACAGCCGTTCGTTCAGTTGATGCAGCAGCAGTTCGGCTCCAGCTTTACCCTCGAGCAGAAATCGCCTACTCCCGTAATTACAACGGACCTGGATGGTGATGGAGTGGAAGACCTGGTGATGGTGGCCCAAAGCAAGGACCCGTTGCCTGACTCCTACCAGTACAAGTACACGGTGGAAGATCCTTACAACTCGTTTTTCGGTTTCGGCGACGTCCGGGAAACCGTTGGCATGGGACGTCTCGATCCCGCGCAGAACCATGCTCTGCTGGTTGTCTTCGGCGTTGGGGCGCAAACCTGGCGCGCGGCCACTCCCAAGGCCAAATTCGTTTTGATCAACGTGCCTTTTGACAGCATTGAAGTGGGCCGGATGCTGATCAAGCGGAAGAAGCCGCCGATCTTTGTGATCAAAGCCGTTGAGGCGCAGGTCATGGAATCTTCAGTCTTCTGGGACGCAAAAAAGAAACGTTGGCGCTGGGAGCCCGGCAATACCATCGACTAGCCGGACTGTGCCTGGTCGCGCGGAGCCTCGCCTGGTTCAGCAGTTTCCGGACTGGGAGCCGGGACGGCAAGAGTCACTGGTTTCTCGCCGCGATGGACTCGCAGCACCGCGTTCGCGATCTTCCTGATGGAGAGTTCGCCCTGGCGGCTTGCGAATACCACCTCTCCGGTCTTGTGGCTGCGATAGTACCAGCGTT
The DNA here is from genome assembly GCA_050258305.1 of Actinomycetota bacterium. GTDB lineage: Bacteria > Acidobacteriota > Terriglobia > Terriglobales > Acidobacteriaceae > Angelobacter. The sequence goes on along the minus strand of JBLMYN010000469.1, from coordinate 1,372 downwards.
TGAGCATGGCCAGCTCTTCACTGAATTGTGCCGCTGAGCGCGCTCGCGCGGGAGCCAGTTGCTGCAGGCAGGTCCGTAAGCGGGCGTCCAGGGATTCGCCTTCGTTCTCGACGGGAAACTGCTCAGGCGCCGTAAACGCGCCTTCGCGAAAGCGGAATAGCGCCACGCAACCCGGTTCCGCTGACGGCAGGATGATCACTGCATCAAGCTGATCCAGACGCCCGGAGATTTCATCACACGCTGAGAGGATTCCCCTGAGCTTCGCGATTTTCGCGTGCTGCTGGGCGGCAGCTTCAAATTCCATTTCCGCGGAGAGCCGGTCACGCTCGGCCTCCAGTTCATTGAGCAGAGAGTTTCCGCAGGAATCAAAGTACGCCTGCACGCGCGCGACCTCGGCTGCGTAGGCCTCATCCGTACAGCCTTTGAAGCATGGCGCCAGGCACATCTTCATTTCCGAGTAGACGCAACCCGGGTACGCGGGATCGGGATGGAGCTCAAACGTGCAGCGCCGGATCTTGAACAGATCGAGAGAATCGTTCATGAACTTCTCCGCCAGCGCTCGCGAGCGAAATGGACCGTAGTAAAGCGATCTCCCGGAAATCCGGCCCAATTTGTTGGTGACGTACGCCCGGGGATAGGCATTCTCCAGATTCAAGCGAATCAACGGCGGCGCATGGAGGCGGAGATGCTTTTGATAAGTCCTGGGAAATTGCTCGCGCAGCAGGCGGTAGAGTAGCAGCATGGATTCGAAATCAGAGCCGGTCAGCGAGTACTCAATCTTCGCAACCCGCTCACGCAGGTTCAGGCGCTTTGATTGCGATTCCGCGGGCGCCAGCAGACGCTGCAAGCGCCGCCGGAGACTGGCGGTCTTGCTCACGTAGGGTTCGGCCGCTTCGTCGGCGCCACGAAGCGCGAACACGGCCGGCGCGGCGGGAAACTGCGCGAAGAAATCCGCCGGGTGGTCAGTGGAGAACGGGATGGAGTTGGCAGGCACTTTACCAGCAACGGGCAGCCATAAGGCCCCAATACCAGTGTGGCACAGAAAGAATGTTGATTGGATTGCCTGAACGTGTTCCGATAGCGCGCCCAAGTACAAACTGCCAATAACTGACGGCTGTATTATCTGAAGTTCGCGCTTTGGACCTTCTGGCGAAAATCCACGCCGTCGAGCTGCACCACGCGGCACATCTCATGCAGGCGCGAGCGCATGCGTTCGGTGATCCGGTCGCCCAGACTTTCATTGCGCGCAGCCTGGCGGGCTGCCTCAGTTGCCGAGCCCCGGATATTCTGCAGTTCTCCGGGCGGGAGATTAGGAAAGTTGGTGGTGATGATGGTGGTCTTCTTCTCGTTGTAGCGGCTGTTCAGGATGTGG
>JBLMYN010000468.1:0-2745 GCA_050258305.1 Actinomycetota bacterium | reverse complement strand
GCAGTTCCCGCCGTGATCTGTTACGCCCAGGGAAGGCAGGGCGTGCATGTGATGACGGTGAACGACTATCTGGCACGTCGCGACGCTCAGTGGATGCGTGGCATCTATGAATATTTTGGGCTGAGCGTCGGCCACATTCAGCGTGAGATGACCACGGCCGAACGCAAACAGGCCTACTCGTGCGATATCACGTACGCAACAGCCAATGAAATCGGCTTTGATTTTTTGCGTGACCAGCTTGCATTCCATTTAGACGAGCAGGTGCATCGCCCTTTTGCCGTTGCCGTGATCGACGAAGCCGATTCCATCCTTATTGATGAGGCGCGTATTCCGCTGGTCATCGCGGGCGGCGACAGCACGGTGGAATCGCTGCCCTACCGCGTGGATGCGGTTACCCGCCGGTTCCGCCGCGGCATTCACTTCACCATCGACGAGCACGGGCGCAATGTGGCTCTCACCGATTACGGAGCGCACGAGGCAGAGCGCGCATTCCGTTGCGGCAATCTGTACGAGGAACAAAACCTTAACCTGCTGTGCGCCATTCAGGATTCTCTGCACGCTCATGCATTTCTGCAGCGCGACGTCGACTATCTGGTGAAGGACGACGCCATCCAGTCCGTGGACGAGTTCAAAGGGCGCATCATCCAGGACCGCCGCTGGCCCGCGGGCCTGCACTCAGCGATTGAGGCCAAGGAAGGAGTGGCCCTCAAGAAACAGGGGCAGGTGCTGGGTTCCATCACGTTGCAGAACCTTGTGGCTCTGTATCCGCAAGTCTGCGGAATGACCGGGACCGCCGCAACACAGAAACGGGAGCTGAAAGAGATCTATGGTCTGGAGGTCGAAATCATCCCTACCAATCGTCCGGTGATTCGCGTGGACCATCCCGATGTGCTTTTTTCCAGCAAGAGGGAAAAGGAAGAGGCGGTGATTGACGAAATCTTTGCGGCCCACAGTTCCGGCCGCCCCGTACTCGTGGGCACAACCAGCGTGGAAGAGTCGGAACGTTTCAGCCGGCGCTTGCAGCAGGCCGGCATTCCTCATCACGTGCTCAACGCCCGCAATGAAGAGGAGGAAGCCGGCATCATAGCCCGGGCCGGGCAGCGCGGCGCGGTGACCATCTCTACCAACATGGCAGGCCGCGGAACGGATATTCAGCTTGGCCCCGGCGTGGCTGAACTAGGCGGGCTGTACGTGATCGGAACCAACAAGCATGAGAGCCGCCGTATAGACAATCAACTGCGCGGACGAGCCGGACGCCAGGGCGACCCCGGCTCCTCGCGTTTCTTTATCTCCCTCGAAGATAGCTTGATGAAGCGCTACGCGGGCGAGGGCGCACTCGAAATCCAGAATCCTGACGCGATCCAGCGCGTGGTCGAAGGACAGAACCTGACCATCCGACAATTTCTCAGCAAGTATGAGTCGGTCATCGAGGGGCAAAGACAGTTGGTTCAGCGCTGCCGCCAGCAGATTCTTGCGGGCAGCCGGTGCGAGGATTTTGGACCGGATGGCCCGGACGCGAAAGCCAGATTTGGATACGGGAATGATCTCGACCGCGAAGCTGACATTGAACGTGACGCTGAAGCCGAAGCCAGCCAGTCCTCGGGTGAGCCGATGCCGGAAAGCGAGCGGCTGATTCGCCTCGCGACCATCGACGAGCTCTGGTCAGACTACCTGGCGGAAATCGCCGATTACCGCGCCGGCATTGACCTGGTTTCGTGGAGTCGTGATCCGCTGCACGAGTATCTGATCACTGTTCATCAGACGTTCACGAAACTGCAGAAAAAGATCAGAAAAGAATCAGAGCGGCGGCTGCAACAAGCGGCGAATATTGGCATCCTGCCGCGCCAGCGCGGCGCCACATGGACTTACCTCACCTCGGACGAGCCCTTTGGGCCTGCTACGGAACGAATCCTGCGCGGTCTGGCGAGAAAGGCGGGGTTTGAGACGTTGTGAAGGGCTGAGACTTCGGCCGGCGCTGTACCTTCGCTCCATCCAGCCGCGCTTTGATTTCGGTGAATTCCTTTCCGGGCTCGTTCCAGCGTAGCTCCTCTATATCTTGAAACAGTGGAATGTCGGTCCGCAGCGTGGCCAGCTTGCGAAAGAGCACTGCCTGCTCCCAGTCGCAAGCGAGTGTGGCAGCCAGCGCGCTCGCGCCTGTCGCGTTCACATGCCAGTCACCGTGATCGCGAGGGATGGATTCGAGGTGAATAAACTTGCTGAGGACTGCCGCCGATGATTTCGCGCCCCAACCCTTCAAGCCGGGATATCCGTCTGCCGCGTCGCCCACCAGCGCCAGATAGTCGGGAATCGACTCCGGGGTAACGCCGAACTTCGCGACCACGCCATCTTCGTTGGTTATTACCTGTGTCCGGCGATTGAGCTGGACAATCCGTGAGCCGCGTACGCATTGGGCAAGGTCTTTGTCCGGTGTGCAGATGATGACACGCTCCACGCGAGTGTCTCGGCCCGCGAGCATCGCTCCTGCGGCGAGCGCGTCATCGGCCTCGAATTCCACCATCGGCCAGACCACGATGCCGGCTGCCGTTAGCACTTCCTCGAGCAGGGGAAACTGCGCCAGCAGGTCAGGTTCGACTCCGGCGCTGGTTTTGTATCCCGGCCATAACTCATTGCGAAACGATTCCACCACGTGATCGGTGGCGACGGCGACGTGCGTCACGCCGCTCTTGACCATTCCCATCACGGAGGCAAGCACGCCCCGCACCGCGGCCACTTCGCGGCCCTGCT
>JBLMYN010000467.1:0-14868 GCA_050258305.1 Actinomycetota bacterium | reverse complement strand
AACACCAGTAGCGCTTCATCAGCGCCCGATTGTATCAACCACAGGTTTCCTGATGCGACCTGATTTGTTGTCGCGGCTTCCGGAAGCAGCAGCAGAGCCGATCCCTCGCCTTCGCCCTATGAGCATTCTGAGTTTGAGAGCAACTAGGGCTTCGGCTCGGGATGGTGTCTCGCGGGGAGATTAAAGCCTAATTCTGCGGCGGCCGAACTGGCGCAGTGAGGCGCGGTAGAGGGCATACACGATCATCCCTGCTGCCCAGAGGCCTGCAAAGATCAGGAGTTGGGCATTCTCCCGCATTGCCTGGAGTTTCTTCTGTTCGCGCGCAACCGCGGCGGCGTTTCCCGGGGTGGGGTCCTTGGAATAGGCGGCCACCGCTCTGGCACTCTCCTGCCGATCGACAGACATCGGGACACTCACAGCGAGAAGAATCGAAATCGCCAGCCAGAACAATGCAACACGCACAGCTCGCATGAGTGCAACAATAGCACGATACCTGCTCACCAGAAGAAGGTACTGTGGGAACGCGAAGTCCAACGCGAACGCAGACTATCTTCAGCCGCAGCAGGCACAGGCAGGAGTGCCTGTGCCGCGCGATTCATGGGGGATTGGCCCGGCAAGAATCGACCCTGCGGGAGTGGCGAGGGAAAGTGCAACCAGAGGGCAATCCAGTACAATCAACGCTCGAAGAAATCAGCAGATTTTGTGAAACCGTGGATGCCGGCCTGCGTCCAATGTACTTATGCCAATGGTGGAGACCAGACCCGTGGATTTCGAGTGTCTTGCCTTTTCAAGCATTCCCCACAGCAGCCGCCTTTTTCAGGATTTTCTCCACCACTTCCAGCGCGTGCAGACCTTCTATGCCCGGCCGCCTCTCGACGACTCATGGTGGAGCGACGAAAAGCAGCGGATTAACTATCCGGCGGAGCGGCGGCAGGCCGTGGCCGCGATCCTGGAGCGGCAGAACCGGGAGTTTGGCGCGGGGGAAAAGACCCTGGCCGCCATCGAGCGTCTGCGCAAGGGCGCCCCGGCGGTGGTCACAGGTCAGCAGGTGGGCCTCTTCGGCGGTCCTCTCTATTGCATGCTGAAGGCGGTTACCGCGGCGGTGCAGGCGGAAAAGGCGGGCGCGGTCCCGGTATTCTGGCTGGCCACGGAAGACCACGACTTCGAAGAGATCAACTACGTCAACTTACCCGCGGCCGATCATCTGCAGAAATTTTCAGTGAATGTTGCCCACGCGGAAAATGCTCCTGTAGGAAAGATCGCTTTTGGCGACGAGATCACAGCGGCTGTGCAGCAGGTTCAGGCGCTGTTCGGCGGCTCGGAAGTGGCGGAGATGCTCGCCGGGGCATACCGGCCGGGAGAAAACTTCGGGTCGGCGTTTGCGAAGTTCTACGCCAAAGCATTCGCGGAACTGGGAATCATTTTTCTGAATCCGCTCGATGCGGAGTTGCACCGGGTGTGCGCTCCCGTTTTCAGCAAGGCCCTGGAACAGGCGGAGAGCATCAACCAGCGCCTGCTCGCGCGCAGTGAGCAACTGGAATCCGCGGGTTATCACGCGCAGGTCAAAGTCACGCCTTCGCACACCCTGTGTTTTTATTTTGAAGATGGTGCTCGCACTCCGGTGAGGCTGGAAGGCGACGTCTTTGTGGCGGGCGCGCGCAGGTTTTCACGGCAGGAGGTCATTGACGAGGCGGAGCGATGTCCGGAACGGTTCAGCGCCAACGTGCTGCTGCGCCCCATCCTGCAGGATTGTCTCTTGCCCACGCTGTTCTACCTCGGCGGCCCCGCCGAGATTGCCTATTTCGCCCAGATTGAAGCCGTGTATCGCGCGCTAGCCGAGCGAGTGACGCCGGTGCTGCCCAGATTTTTTGCCACCATCGTTGAGCCGCGCCAGGCCAAGCTGCTGGACCGCTACGGGCTGGAGCTCACGGACCTTTTTGCCGGGCCGGAAAAGCTGAAAGAGACGATTGCGGCGCACGGGTTGCCGGAGAGCATTACACGCTCATTTGACGTTGCCTCTGATCATCTGGAAAAAGCGTTGCTGTTGATACAAGAGCCGCTGGAAAAGCTGGACAGGACGCTGGTGGATGCGGCAGAGAACGCGGGCGGGAAGATGCGGCACCAGTTGCAGGCTCTGCGCGAGAAGGCGGCGCGGGCGGAGGCGAGAAAGGATTCCGAGATCCAGCGCCACGCCGATGAACTTTCAACCCTGTTGTTCCCCAACAAGGAATTGCAGGAGCGGGAAATCGGGGCCGCGTATTTCCTGCTCAAGTATGGAGCGGGCGTGGTGGCGCAGTTAAAGGAATCACTCAGACAGGGCTGCGCGGAGCATCAGGTGGTGCGGCTGCATGCGGGGTGAGCGGTGACCGATGCTGAGATAATGATCACCCGAAGGCAACTCCCGAGGAGAACCTAAAGTATTCCAATCGCATGTGATTTTTTGGCGAGGCCGAACCGTTTTTTTCTGAAGAGATACACACAAACGTTTGGGATGGGTGGCCACGCGTGATCGCTGTGAAGTCTCTGAATGGAACGTGTGGCACAGCGCGGCAAGCCGCAATCATTAAATCGCTGCTCCTGAAGGTGTGGCACAGCCGCCCTCGGCTGTGCAGGAGCTGGGTACAAACCGGGCAAATAGTTGACAGTTTGAACCGGGGACATAGTTGACACATTCATCGCGAGCCGGACAGCGAAGGGGTGGAGGCCATCGTCTCCCTCTGCCCGGTACAGGATGGAGTGCGTTCAGGTCGGATTCTCGAAGCGCAACATCTGCTCAATACGGTGCCTGCGTGGGAGATGGGACGCACAGCCGGTGGCGGCTGTGCCACACTTTGTTTTTGAGGCGCGCGATGGTCGAGGCTTCCGCGAAACTGCAGCGGAGCCGGTCCCTCACCCCGTTCAGCCTCGGCAAGCCTCGGCTTCGGGGGATTCGGGATGGTGAGTCGAGGGAGGAGATGACGCGGCGGAGACAGGATTCTGATTCCGCTTAAGTCGCTAACAAGCCAAACACGAGATTGTTTTTCCGATCACGGCGATCACGGCGACGTCGGCGAATCTCAGCTCGTCGCGCTCATGTTGGCAACCATCTCGGCCTCATCGCGCGCCTGAAGGATCTCATGCCAGACAAAAACCACAAGAAGCAGCAGGCGGTCACGATCTTCACCGGCCCTGAGTAAAGACGGCCCGTGGCTCACCACGACCTTCCTTACCTTTGGCTCAATGCGTAAAACAACATCGCCGGTTGAATCCAGCAATGTCCAGAGATGGTGCCACACGCCGGTGCAGGAAAGCAGGTATCTGTTTCCGTCAGAAAATGTCAGCGTGCCGCCGCCCCAGTGTGATTTGTAGGAAGCCAGAGGCGCAGGGCTGTCGCCTTCCACAAGTTCCGTGTGCCCGATACTGCTGCCCGGGCGGCGGAAGAGCAATGAGTGTTCGCCGAAGCGAGCCTGCGATTCGGCGCTCCAGTATTCGCCGTGCTGCAGCCATGCGAGCGGCTGGCCTTCACCAGTCAGTTCATATCTGCCTTCCGGAAACGACTTGTTCCAGAAGAGCTGGGCATCAGTGAGAGAAGAGGTGACCATCGAGCACCCCCTGTGAGGAATATTGTAGGCCAGAACACGTGACTGTGGTTCAGATTTGTTTTGGGGGTCTCCGGGAGCTGCAGGAAGGTTGATCTCTGGCCTGGCGTTGAGGGGTTGAGATGCGATCCAGGGTGCAGGCCCGGCCATAAAACACCGCGATTCAAATCAGGGCTGCACTTTTGGTGACCGCTTTACGGCTTCTCTTCCTCATCAGGCACGCCCAGCTTCCCCAAACGGTAGCGCAAGGCATTACGGGAAAGGCCGAGCAGGCGCGCAGCCTGGCTTTTATTGCCGCTGGCGCGGCGGAGCGCTTCGCGGATCATCTCATCTTCCCACTGCTCCAGCGTCATTCCTTCGGGCAAAAACGGCGCGCCGGAAGCTCCCTGCGATGCCGTTAATGCCGGCCGGTGGGCAGTATCGAGTTGAATGTCACTTACGTCAATCATTGGGCCGGATGACAACGCGACAGCCCGCTCAATCGCGTTCTCCAACTGGCGGACGTTGCCCGGCCAGTGATACTCCATCAGCAGCTTGAGAGCAGCGGGAGTGAGCCCGTTGATCTCGCGTTCGCTGTCACGGGCAAAGCGGCCAAGAAAATGGGTGACCAGGTCAGGGATATCTTCCTTGTGCTCGCGAAGAGGAGGAATATCAATCGGCACAACATTGAGCCGATAGTAAAGGTCCTCGCGAAATGTGCCCTCTTCCAGCGCGGCCCTCAGGTCGCGATTGGTGGCGGCAAGCAGCCGCACATCGACTTTCAGCGTTTTAGTTCCGCCCAGGCGCTCGAACTCCCGCTCCTGCAGGACGCGCAGGAGCTTCACCTGGATCGGGGTGGGCACGTCGCCAATCTCGTCAAGAAACAGAGTTCCCTTGTCTGCCAGTTCGAACTTCCCCGGCTTGCTGGCCAATGCTCCGGTGAATGCTCCTTTTTCGAACCCGAAGAGCTCGCTTTCGAACAGGGTGTCAGGAATCGCCGTGCTGTTCACCTTGATGAATGGGCCGGCTGCCCGCCGTGAGTTCTGGTGAATAGCGCGGGCGATCAGGTCCTTGCCCACGCCGCTCTCGCCGCCCAGCAGCACGGTGGAATTTGTGCCGGCCACGCGAGCTACGAGTGAGAGCACTTCCTGCATTCTGGCGCTGTGCGCAATGATGTTCTGGAACTGGTAGCGTTTGCCCAGCGCTTCGCGGAGAGAGCGGTTTTCCTCGCGGACTCTCTGGACATCAAGCTCCTTGTTGATGACCAGCTTCATCTCCGCCATGGTGAACGGTTTGAGGACGTAGTCGCTGGCGCCGGCCTTCATGGCTTCCACGGCGGTCTCAACACTGCCGTAGGCAGTCATGACCACCACGGGAATCGACGCATTGATCGACTTGGCTTCCTGCAGGAACTCGAGGCCATTCATTCCCGGCAGTTTGAGGTCAGTGACGATCAGCTCTACGCTATTCTTGCGCAGGATCTTAATCCCGGTTTCGGCGTCTTCGGCTGTCTGGACGGAGTGCCCTTCCTCGCCCAGACTGATTTCCAGAAGACGGCGCATGCGCGGTTCGTCTTCAACAATAAGAATGTTGGCCATATTTTCAGGATCGCGCAGCCGGCTCGGCGGGCAGGGTAACGCGAAAGCATGCGCCCTGTCCCGGCGCGCTGACCAGTTTTACCGTTCCTCCGTGGGCATCAACGATTTTCGACACGATAGCCAAGCCTAAACCCACCCCGGAGTTCTTAGTCGTGAAAAAAGGATTGAAAATCTGTTCCCTCATTTCCTCGGGCACGCCCGGTCCGGTGTCAGCAATCTCGACCGCCACCTCGGGGGCGGATTCAGCGGACTTTATCACCGGATAAGTACGGATTGTAAGCTGGCCCTCCCCGTTCATCGCCTCGCAGGCGTTGGACAGCAGATTGGTGAATGCCTGCTCGCAAAGCTCCGTGTCGATGAGCGCTCCTGGCAGAGAAGGGGCATATTCTTTCACAATATTGATGTTCGCAGTGGCCCCCTGGGCGGCGACAGTATTCAGGCACCTCTCCAGCAGGGGCGTGAGCTCTTCCGGCCTGCTGTTGAGCTGCGAGGGGCGGGCAAAATCGAGGAAGCGGCCCACCAGCGCGCTGACCCGGTTCACCTCCGTGTAGATGTAGCCGGCGAGCTCTTTGGCCAGCTCATCCGATCCGCTGAGTTTCTGCGTGAGGATTTCCGCCGAGCCTTTGATGACTCCCAGAGGATTGCGGATTTCATGTGCCAGCCCGGCCGAAAGCTGGCCAAGCGCAGCCAGCCTTTCCGCCCGTCTTGCCTCCTTCTGCGCCTGGCGCAGGCTGAGGTTGGCATCCGCCAGGTTCTGAGACAGAAGCTGATACCGGCGCACCTGAACTTTTGACTCCATCACGAAACGGTTGACGGTCATGCCCACAAAGAAAAAGAACAGGTTGCGCAGCAGCAGTTCACTCACGCCCCGCCAGCCGAGCTCGAATTCCTTTACCGCCGGAATGAGATATGCGCAGTATGCGGCAGATGCCGCCAAAGTCCAGAGCAGAGTTCCCAGAGGGCTGAAGTAGATGGCCGCTGTGGTGACCGGCAAAAAGAACACAGGCCAGTAGCTGCTTTGGATGGGAGCTATATCGTGCGTATGGCCGAGGAGGACCGCGGAAAGAACCAGCTTGACCAGGACCGCGAGCATGGGTCCTGAACGCTCGCCGCTGCCGCGAATGAACCGCTTCTCAGAGAGCTGAAACGCACCCAGAATGAAGAGGATGACCTGCTTGTGGGGTTCGTTGATGGGGGGCAGCAGCGCCAGACCGGCAAGCAACAATAGCCAGAGCAGGTCATGCCAGGGCGGCGCCGCGCGTTCTTCGCTCATAGGGGAATTGCGATGACTTTATCACAGCATCGGATCACGCGGGCGGTACGGTTCCATCCAGCATCTCCCTGATTTTTACTCCGAGCGACTGAAGAGTAAAGGGCTTCTGCAAAAATGAGGTGGTCTCAACAAATCCATTCATGCGCATCTTTCGCCCTGCATCATTCGTATAGTCGGAGATGAGCAGAATGCCGGTTTCCGGCCGTTCTTTCTGCATCTGGTCTACCAGCCCGCGCCCGCTGCCACGGGGCATGGCGATATTCGTGACCAGGAGAGAAATTTTGTCATTAAAAGAGTGGGCCACTTCAATGGCTTCATCCGCAGAGCGCGCTTTCAGCACCTTATAGCCGTATTGCCGCAGGTATTCGGCGGCGGCATTGCTCAGCCCCTCTTCAACATCTACCAGCAGGATTGTCTCTTCACCCTTCACGCTGGGCCTCTCTCTTTGTGGCGCGCGTTCTTCTGAAGCGACTGCCTCAGCCGCCACGGGGAGATAAATGCTGAAAGTGGAACCCTGCTCAGGCAGGGAATCAACGGTGACGTGACCGCCCGCCTGCTTGATGATGCCAGCCACGGTTGAAAGGCCCAGCCCTGATCCGGTGGGCTTGGTGGTGAAAAACGGATCAAAAATACGCGACTTGGTCTCCGCGTCAATGCCGGTCCCGGTGTCTTGTACTGACAGCCTTACGTAATCTCCGGGCGGCACCGGGCCGGTGATGGAATGCAAGGCAGTTCTGTCCAGTGTGATGGTGAGCGTCCCGTCACGAGGCATGGCATCGTGCGCGTTGGTGACCAGATTGAGCAGCACCTGTTCCATCTGGCCCTGGTCCGCAAATACCAGTCCCGCCGCCTTGCGAATGAGCATGACAATATGTGTTTCCGCGCCCATCACACAACGGATCATGCTGCTCAGGTCTGACATGACAGAGGCGAGATTGAGCAGCACCGGCGCGACCACCTGTTTCCTGCCGAACGCCAGCAATTGCTTTGTCAGAGAAGACGCCGAGGTGATTGCGGAGAGGATTTCGGCAGCTTTGCTGCGCAAACCCTCATTATCGGCGCGCAATTCAATCAGCTCAGCGTACCCGTTGATGACGGTAAGAACATTGTTGAAGTCGTGGGCCACGTTGGCTGCCAGCCGGCCAACAGCCTCCATCTTCTGCGACTGGCGAAGCTGCTCCTCAAGTTTCTGCTGTTCCGTAATGTCGCGCGTTACCCCCAGGTGCCGGCCGGGAAGTATATTCGCGTTGAAGCAGTAATCGACAATGCGCTCCTTTCCGTCCCCGCAGCGGAGGCTGAATTTTCCTCTCCCCACAGAGGTCGAGCGCATTCGTCTTCTCTCGGTTTCAAAGCCCTCTCCGCCAAAATCACGCAAACATCTGCCGATGAGTTCTGTGCGGGACATCCCGAATAACGAGGCGGCAGCCTCATTTGCTTCAAGAAATATGCCGTTATCATCAAAAATTACGATTCCGTCGAGCGCGTTTTCGAAGATGGCCCGGACCGTGGTTTCACTCTTGCGCAGCGCCTCCTCGGTCGCTTTTCGCTCCACGGCATACCGGATGGCCCGGTGCAACAGCTTGCCGTCAAAAGACCCCTTCACCAGATAGTCCTGCGCTCCCTCGTGAACTGTCCGTCCGGCAAGCTCTTCATCGTCAGATCCGCTCAGAACCAGGATGGCCGCGCTTCCCGCCGCACGCCGGACACGATCAAACGTGTAATAGCCGGAACTGTCGCTCAGATTCAGGTCAAGCAGGACCACATCGATTTTGCCGCCGGAGAGCTCAGCCAGGCTCTGATCAAGAGTGGCTACATGCCGGCATTCACCGTATTGCGGGTGGTTTTTTGTCAGCCCGAGCACCAGGCAGGCATCCACCGGATTATCTTCCACCAGAAGAAGGCGAAGTGCTCTGCCCGGCGCAGTGTTTGAGGAATACGCCGCCATTCCCTATTCCTCCCTCGGATGTTCGTGCACGCCTGCAACCGGCGCCGAGATCATGGTCTGGAGCAGTTGCAGCAGGGAGTCGCACTCTGCTCTGAGCTTTCCTGCAAGGCTTGCAGCCTCGTTCAGGCGATTGAGTGCAGCACAATTTTCAAGTTCGGCGGCCACTGCGGCTGCGGCAGGCGCCGCAAATTGGAGAAGGGAGCCCTTGAGTTGATGGCTCGCCTTCCGCAGGCAGGCGGCATCCCGCGACGCGGCTGATTTCTCGATCTCTCTCAGCATTCCTGGGTATTCGTCGGCAAAGATACGCACCAATTGCCGGAGGAGATCCATGTCTCCTCCCACCGTGCGCCATAGGGCAAGGGGATCGAACCGGCGACTTCTAAGGCTTTCCCAAATTGCCAAGGACGTACCAGCCCTTTCGACATTATGCGCCTGATTTTTCGCTGGTAGAGGGTTTTTTCTCTTAACAAATACTAATCCGCCGGGACCGCGAACCGCCTGGCGCGCCTCCAGCCCGGACACGCATGGTGCGTTTTTCCTTCGGCTTCAACTACTTACAATGCATAGACGTGGAAGAGCCGTGAGCGAATACGCAAAGGTAGTATGCCCGTAGCGTTCTCTCGAAGCATCCCACTATTCGACGCGAGACAAGGAGCGATCTGGTTGAAGTGGCGCAGGGACCTCAGCCGCACTGAACGCCACATACTTTGTTGCTGCTCATCACGCGTTCAACCGCCCGCCAGATATTCCTGCACCGTGGGTACGCCTTCCACACGGCCGGCAAAGATTTCATGGAACTCATGGAGGAGCTCCTCATGCAGGAGCGTGTTGCTGGCCAGCACCTGGCGGCTGTCAATGGAAAACGGGTTGCCGCTGAAATTGGTAACTTTGCCGCCGGCTTCCTCCACAATCAGAACGCCTGCCGCTGTATCCCAGGGATTGAGGTTGAACTCCCAGAATGCATCATAGCGGCCGGAGGCGACGTAGCAGAGATCAAGGGCGGCCGATCCGGCGCGGCGCACGCCGTGGGAGCGCAATGTGAGCTGATGATAGAAGTGGATATTCGGGTTCTTGTGGCGCTTGTGGCTGGGAAAACCCGTGGCGACAAGGCTCTCCTGCAGGCGCGGCGTTCTCGATACATGGATTGGAGCGCCGTTCAGCGTGGCTCCGCTGCCTTTTGCGGCCGCGAACATTTCATTGCGATTAGGATCAAAGATCGCTCCGGCGATGCGTTCGTGTTTGTACTCAAGAGCCAGAGAGACGCAGAAGACCGGATAGCCGTGGGCGAAGTTGGTGGTTCCATCCAGCGGGTCCACATACCAGCGGTAGTCGCTGCCGGTCTCATTGCGGCTGCCCTCTTCGCCGATGAGGTCGTGGTCAGGCCAGCGGCGGCGGATGTGCTCGACAATCAGCTTTTCTGAAGTTCGGTCCGCCTGGGTCACGAGATCGGCGTCACCTTTGTATTCGATGGCGACCTTGCCGAAGTAGGACATGAGCAGGCTTCCCGCTTCACGGGCCAGTTCCTGCATGGGGGTAAGGAAATCAATTTGCGGCATTGACACGTCCGAGGGTTCTCTCACTTTCAGGCATCCACGCTGGCTTGGGTACGAGCGTCAGCGGGATTGCAGTTGAAGACTTGATGTCCGGCACGACCTTACAGTGTATACGCCGCAAAACAGGCCCGCTGAACGTATTTGAACGACTCAGCGGGCCCAGGTCACTCTCCCTGTCTCATACGGTAGCTGTCTGCGCAAAGCTCGCAAAAACTACGCCGCTGTTTTCATGGTCTTGACCTCGGCGCCTTCCAGCTTGCCGTGCACAAATTGATGATGTTCGGGCACGGGGAAGCCGGCCTGGCCGAACGTGTTGCGGATCATCCGGTTGCTCTCGAAATAGACCTGCCAGTAATGCTCGTTGGCGCAGAAGGGTCGCACAACCAGAACCGGTCCGGCCAGCGTGAACTCGAATATCTCAATGATCGGCGCCGGAATAGCCAGGACGTTAGGAATGGAAGCAATCCCTTGCTTCAGCAGAGCGATGGCCTGCACAGGATCGACCTCATGCGCCAGTTGCACCGTGAGGTCCACACGGCGATAGTCATTGCGCGTGTAATTCTGGATGGTATCTGCAAAGATCTTCGCGTTTCCGACAATGGCCATCACGTTGGCCGGTGTGGTGAGCCGGGTGGTGAATAATCCGATTTCATCCACCGTGCCGGTCAGGCCCGCGACCTCGACAAAATCGGAGACCTTGAATGGCCGCAGAACCAGCAGGAACAGCCCGGCGGCAAAGTTCGCCAGCAGTCCGCTCCACGCTGCGCCAATAGCAAGGCCAACGCCGACCAGCAGGGCGGCAAACGATGCAGTCTGTACGCCAAAGTAGCCGAGCAACGCCACCACCAGCACGATGTTCAACAGGACGCCGCCGGCGGACTGGATGTAATTCACGAGGGTGCGGTCGAACTTCTGCCGGTCAAGCGCATGTCCCATGAGTTTGAGTCCGAACTTGATCAACCAGCGGCCGACAAACCAGAGAATGATTGCTCCCAGCACTTTCAGGCCTAAGGCGGTCAGGAAGGGAAGCCACGCTTGTAGTGTGTTCATGCCAAACCTCCATGGCCGGAACTCCGCGAAGGATTGCTCGCTGCAGGTCCGGACCCACACTGTCTCACCTCAAATCCTACGCAGAGTTTGCAAAGCGGCGAAACTGGCAAAACTGCCAGCGTCCATGGAGACATGAATGTACGGGAGCTTGCTTAGGGAAGTGGGAATGAAATCTTCAGTTCAAAGCAATGGCAACCGGCTTTTCACTGAGCCTGAATCAGCGAGCGCGGCGCCCGTTATCTTCCGCAATGTACATGATCTCGTGCTTGAAGATGAACAGATTGGGAGCGCCCTCGCGGGTGAGCCGGATCATCCCTGCGTCATAGTATTCAACCCAGCCGCGAAATGTCTCACCGGAAAGCAGCTTCACCGCGACGGGCGTCTGCTTTTCACCCAGCGACTTCAGGTAGCCTGCTTCCATGCCGGTGTCATCCGGTGGAGGTGTTTTGGTTGGTTTTTTGCTGAAAGCTGGAGCACCCGCACGAAAAGCCATGGGCACATTGTAACGTGAAATGAGTTTGCCCGGAAGGATTCTTCTTTGAGGTCACGCACCTTAGTGCAGCGCCGCAGGAAATTGCAGAAATGGAAATTTTTCTGCTGCTTCGGCGAAGCGAATCTGATCTTCAGTGGAACCAAAGCTTCACCCGGAGATCACCCTGTCCATCGCGAAACTCATTTGTGAACGTCCATCGCCATTCGGCTCAAAATTTCAAGCACAGAGGTCTGAGCGTCACCCAAAACGCGGCTATAGGAAAAAGGAGGGCGATGAAGTTTCCATCGCCCCTGTTCGCTCTGTCGCCGACACCCTGAATCAGCCACTTCGCTTGAATGGCTACCTCCGGTGGCCGGATGAGCTTCTTCCTTTATCGCCTCCGTTGCCACCACGATTTCCGCCGCTACTGCTGTGTCCAGCGGATCCTCTGTTATAGCTGCCGCCACCACCGCGGCTTGCGCCTCTGTTGTACCCGCCTCCGCTGGAACGTCCCGCGGAACCGGGGTTATAGCCTCCACCGCTGCGGCCCGCGCCACGATCGTAACCGCCGCGGTTGTAGCCGCCGAAGCCTCCTCCGCCGCGCGTTTCAGGCGGACGTGGAGTGACGATGGGCTTGTTCAACTCCAGAGGAGGCCTGCTTTGCCGATCATTTCCGCGTCGCGCAGCCGGGCTGGCGTTCTGCCGCCCACCAGAGGGGAAGCGATCCCAGCCGCCACGGTTGCCGGAAGGCTGCTGCCCGCCGCCTGGCCTGTCAGGCTGCGCGGACGGGCGATCACCACCCGACGGAAACCTGTGGAAGCCGCCGGAGTTTCCGCTGCCGCCCGGCCTGTCAGGCTGCGCCGATGGGCGATCACCGCCGGACGGAAATCTGTGGAAGCCTCCACGATCGCCGCCGGCATCGTTCTGTCCGCCAGGCCGCGAAGCCGGACCGCTGCTGCGCGGGAAATTCGGCTGCTGATCGGCCCGTCCACCTCTGTCTCCCATGTCCACGGTGGATCGTCCGCCGGAAGGCGGTCCAAACTTGCTCCAGCCGCCCTGCTTGCCTCTGTCATTCGACTGCGTGCCGCCGGTGCCGCCGCGTGGAAAGCGCACAGCACCATCAATGCTGCTGGGGCCATTACGATCATTTGCCCCTGGACGTCCATTGCGCGGCACGATGGCCGGTTTGGTGGTTGCGCGTTCCACGTTGCCCGAACCGGCTCGTCCCGGAGCGTTGCGATCATTTTCGCCGGGACGGTTACCGAAAGTTCTCCACCCGCCACGCTCTGTCCGGTTTCCGTTCTGGTTCTGCCTGCCATTGGCAACCGGACCGTTGCCCGCGCCGGCTCCAGTCCTGCCTACAATTGCCGGCTGGGTGTGGAATCCACCACGATTGTCACCACCACGCCCTTGCGCGGCGCGACCGCCGAAATCGCCATTCCTGGCCCCGGGAATTTCCCCGTTCGGCGCGTGTCTCTCCACGACCTGCTGTACACGCTGGCGCTGGTCATGGAACCCGGGCAGCGCCGCCGGAGGCTGACGATGGGTAAAGAACCGGCCATTGCTCCGCGGCACAATCGCCGGACGCGTTTCCGCACCAGCATGCAGGCTCGCACGAGTCGGCACAATGGGCAGGTTGCCGGTCATCACGCGCGAGCCGCGCCAGTCGGCGTCCCGCACGTCCAGCCGCCGCACGCGCCCATCGCCGCGGCCGAAGTGGTCAAAATCCTCGCCGGAAATTCCTCTGCGCATCCGCGGGTCCCGCCGCGCCCTATCGATGTTCGATATGTAGCGCTGGCGGCCGCGCACGCCCAGCGGCCGGATATAGTACCGGTCGTGGCCGTAGTATCCGCCGTGAAAATTGTTGATGTTGATAATGTTCACCTGGCTAAACCCGCGTCCCCACCACGGATAGCACGGATCAAACGGTCCTACCGGGATCCAGCCGATGGAGCCAAAGCCAAAGGCGAAGCTGCTGTGATGCCCGAAGCCGATGAATGTGACAAAAGCCGGCGCCCACAGCGGCCGGTAGTACGGACCCACAGGCCCCGGCCACCAAACCCACGAGCTGTTCCAGAAGAACCAGCGCCCGTAGTGATACGGCGCCCAGCCCCACGGCTCATAGGAAACCCAGGTCCAGCCCCAGTACGGCTCCCATACCCAGCGTCCATCGTGATACGGCGCCCAGGCTGCATCCTGATATGGCTGCCAGACGTTGCCGTAGCCGGGAACGTAAACCCAGCGGCCATACCCATCCAGGTCGCTCGCGCCGGTGTAATAGCCGTTGGTGTGCCGCCACGCGTTCGCATCGCGGATCGCGCGGTCGCGATCCTTATTCCAGTGGTCCCAGTCATCCGAGTGCGGCGCGTCCGCCACCCTGTATTCGGCGTTATCACCCGTGCCGCGAATGATGATGCTGTTGCCCTCTTTCACAGTCGTGCTGCCCTGCGGCGTATCGATCTCCGCCGCGCCATCGCGCACCACAATCTCAGTCTCGTTGTCCGAGTTCACCTGGATGCGATAGCGCCCCGGACGCACCGGCCTCACCGCTACGTTGGGCGTATCAATCTCCACGTCCGCCTCGCTGCCCTTGAATACCGAGTAGTAGGCGTAACCCTGCGCGAGCTGTATCTGTATGCGCGTGCGCGTCAGGTCGGCGATCTTGGCCTGGCTTGCCGAAGACAGCCGCAGGATGTTGGCGTAATTGAGCTGAATCTCCGCGCGCGAGCGGTCGCCCGTGGCCACCTCATCTCCGCGCACCAGCGGCGTGTTCAGCGTGGCCGACGTCCAGTCGCCCGTATCGCCGCGCTGCAAGGAAACATCGCCATGGATCAAGCTCACCCTGGCCACGTCCGGCGCCGGCCCGTTGTTGCCATTGCCGTAGTCGCCATCGTCGGCTTTCGCCATGCCGGTCAGCCCCAGCGCCAGCAAAGCGATCAGCATTACGCGCAGCATAGCCACGCCAAGCAGCCTTTCCGCTTTGTCATTCCCGGACCGCGCGGTCCGGCTACTCGAATTTAGGTTCACCCGATTACCCACTTGTTCCGCTCCCCGCACTGCCTTATTGATTTCCTTTATCACCTGCGATCCTTGCATCAACAGCCCACCTGATTCGTTTTTCATATCCGGCCTCCCCTTGACCGTCAGGCAAAGCCCGCAAAGAAGAAAGATTTTCAAAGGCGCGTCACCGCCTCCCCCTCCCTTGCCATGCTTCTAGACTTCACCCTTTTCCTGCTCTCTGCAAAGCACGCTTCTTGCCATGCGCCAACGTATGTAAGTGCATGATGGCAAAGCATTTACATTGCTTTACACAGGCTCAAATCGGCCAGCCTGGTGGTTTTCAGCCACCCCAGGCGGTGGATATCCAGCAGGCCCGGAGAGGTTAGCCAGTTCCGATTCAACTGCGCCGCTTTTCCGATT
>JBLMYN010000466.1:0-4084 GCA_050258305.1 Actinomycetota bacterium | reverse complement strand
CCTCGAATCTCATATTGAGCGTTGGACAGTAACAACCGAGGGAACGCTGGTGGACGGCATAGCGGAGCATTACATCCGTATCCATCCGGTCCGGGCCAGCGACAATTCACCGAATGAAGATCCCAACTCGGGAACCCTGGGACTGGCGAACCAGGCGCCGGGACAATGGCGAGAATTCCCGGCCAGGGAGATTGTGGATGCGGGCTTCCTGGAACTGGTGCGTTACGGCATTCGCCCGGCCTGTGATCCGCTGATAGAGCAATCCCTGAAGGTCGTCGATTCAGTCCTGAAAGTTGAAACACCAGCGGGTCCTTGCTGGAGGCGATATAACCATGATGGCTACGGACAAAAGCCTGACGGCGGTGATTACACCGGCTGGGGCAAGGGACACGCATGGCCCCTGCTGACCGGAGAGCGAGGCCATTATGAAATTGCCGCAGGTCGGAAAGCAAAGCCGTACATTCTTGCTATGGAGGGATTTGCCTCCAAAGGAGGAATGCTGCCGGAACAGATCTGGGATGAAAAAGACATTCCTGAGGCGGAAATGTTTCTGGGCCGGCCGAGCGGCGCTGCGATGCCTTTGGTATGGGCACATGCAGAGTACATTAAGCTGCTGCGCTCTGCTTCGGATGGAAGGCCCTTTGACTTCATTCCCATCGTCGCACACCGCTATCTGCATGCCGCCGGCCGCACAGATCTGGAAGTGTGGAAGCCGAGCCGCCAGGTTCGGCGCGTTGCCCCGGGATGCACGCTTCGCATTCAGGCGCCGCAACCTTTCAGGCTGCACTGGTCAAGGGACGAGTGGAAAACTGAACACGATGCCGACTCAGACAGCACAGGATTGGGAATTGAATACGTTGACCTGCCCGCGCACTCTGCAGGGGAAAGCCCAATCTGCTTCACCTTCTACTGGTTAGATACAGAGCATTGGGAAGGCACGAACCATGAAGTTGAGATAGCCGGTGTCCACACTGCGGCCAGGCAGGTGGCCGAGGCCACCGTTGGGTGAAAATCGGAGCAGGCTGGCGATTCTCCGAGCGCGCTGCAGCTAGTTCCGTCCGCGGTTGACCGCGGCACTCGCCGAAGAAACGATAAACGGAACGAGGAAGTTGAAGAAAATCTTCAACACAAGCCGGGCGCTCAGTGGTGTACGACCGATTACATCGTACTGGTTGGCCAGCGAAAGGATGCACCCAACGATCAGGGCTATAAGCAGGTTACGACGTAAAACATTTCGAGAGAAAACGAATCGGATCGGGCTGGAACATATCTTGTACGTGGTGCCGGGGCTGCCCAATTGGGTTTGTGAGCGAATAACGGTGCGGTCCATTAGTTTGCTCCGGATTGAAGTGGCCCGGCCGGTACCTTCTCTAATCGAACCCAATACCGGCTCCCAAAGGACGATCGGTAATGCAGGTTCATCCGCCGGTACACCTCCCGAGGAATACCGATGTCCGCCAGGTAAAGGCCTCCCGTAACCGCGCATGAAAGTCCGGTTTTGGGCAGGGCCAGAGTCATGGTCCACTGCGGGGATATCACCGCGCCTCGCGCCTCGCCGGTGGTGGCATCCAGACCTGAAGGAACATCCAGTGCCAGGATAGGCGCCCCGCTGTCATTCGCCCATTGGATCATCCGACCGACTTGAGCGCCCGGGCTGGACGTCAACCCATAGCCGATGAGCCCATCGATGATGATGGCAGGGTGCTCTCTCGAGAGCTCGGCTGGGACAATCTCCACGCCGCCTGCAAATTGAAACATTCTCTGCTGCCCCTGCGCCACTTCGTTCATATGAACTGGGTCGGATAGGCAAAGGCGCACATCAAGAGCACGATTTGCCAGGTGCTGGCGGCGCAAATGGCGCCGCCTCCATTTCCGCCGCCGCCGGCCATGACCAGGAAGGTTGCGTCTTTCCAGCCCTTCCCAAGTGCCTCAATCGCGAACAGCGCGACATTTCTTCCCGCGTTCTCCATCATCTGAAACAGATTAGGACCGGTCTCCCGGACAGCAATGCGATCCACCTCACGCATTTGGTCGGCGGTGACGGATGGCACTTCAATTCCGTTTTCAGAGCGAAACTGAGCAGTGTCTATTTGCGGTGTCAGGCGCATTCATCGAGTAAGGGCGCATCTCTGCGCCCGCAAGCTCTGGTGGAATCTACCGCTCCAGTGCTCGCTGTAGCTATGATCCCCCCAGCGCCATAAGGTTACAGACAATCACTTCCAGCGAAATCCTGTGGACGGGGCCCGTACAGTCGGCTTGAAAGGCGGTCGGCGTGATTCTTGCAAAGGCGAACGGCATTTTCAGGGATGAATAAATCATCGTTCCACCTGGACTCCATGCCAGAACGCGACATGGTCCTTTATATTCCTGGCCTCTTCGGTGGGATTCGGATAGTACCACGCAGCACCTTTGTTCAGTTTGCCGTCGACAACAAGGTCATAGTAATGAGCAGTACCTTTCCAAAAGCACCGGGTCGTGTTGCTGCTCGGCTTGAGATACTCTTTGTGGAGAGCTTCAGGCGGGAAGTAAATGTTTCCTTCCACCACTTCATATTTGCCTGATTCGGCAACCACGATTCCGTTCCATATTGCCCTTGCCATTGATATGCTCCTGTTTGATGGGCATAACTGCCCCACATTTCTGGTTCTGGTTTCATGGCGGCGACAGCCCCCATTCTGTCCTGGGCGCCCCGACGAATACCAGAGAGATTGTCATCACCACGGTGGCGGAAGCTGCGGGATATCGCCATTGTTGCTTTAGAATGCCCAGATCGGATTCAGTGGTTTCGCGGTCGCAGCTTCAAATTCAAACCCTTGTACCTTAAACCCACTGTTTCGCCATGCCTGCAAGCCTCCCGCAAGGACCTGCACCCGGCTAAAGCCCTTATTTCGGAGAAGTTGCAGCGCCCGCGAACTGCTGGCCTGACTGGGACACGTACAGTAAATGACAACTCTTTGGTCGCGCGGGATGGCGGAGAGTTGTGTGGCCAGGTCTTCGAGGGGAATGCGAATGGCATTCGGAATGGTATAAGGGGCGGACAAAAGGTCCAACGGATGGCGGACATCGATGATTGTCAGCGGCGTTCGACACTCAATCGCCTCCTTTAACTCCCGCGCCGAGATTGTGCTTGTCTGCATCTGCCGCTTGAACTGCGCCCGTCGACGGTATTTCCAGGCCAGAAAAACTGCAATCGTCAGGACTGCGCTACCCGCCAGGACCGAATGCCCGGCCGCGGCTATTGCGTGTGCAAGGGCGGTCAGCTGGGTGCTGAACAGAAACCCGAGACCCATAAAGACCGTAATCCAAATCAGTGCACCGAGCCCGTTGAACAGCAAAAACCGCCAGCGCTTCATTTGAAAGACTCCGCTGAGCGGCGGTGCAGCAAAGTTCAACCCTGGCACAAACTTTGCAATGACGAGCGCAAAGGCTCCATACGTGCCGTAGAGCCGCTGCGTCTGTCTGGCGCACGAATCCTTTTCAAGTGAGAGACGACAAAGCGAGTGAATCAGGGATATGCCTCGAAATCGCCCTGCCTCGTACCAACCCGCGTCCGCGAGCATACTCGCAATCAAACCAACAAACAGGGCAAGTCCAAA
Source organism: Actinomycetota bacterium (assembly GCA_050258305.1). Lineage (GTDB taxonomy): Bacteria > Acidobacteriota > Terriglobia > Terriglobales > Acidobacteriaceae > Angelobacter. The sequence goes on along the minus strand of JBLMYN010000466.1, from coordinate 488 downwards.
ATGCAGCTTTTGATCTGCAGCCATCGCTCCGACAGCCAGCAGCACCGGAACAGCCGGTACAGGCAAGCCCGCTTGTTCGGCAAGCACCGATAAAAAGAGCAAACCGTATCCCGACGGTGAACCAGAATTGAATATTGATTGCACTGTATGAAAGATACGTTGAGGCAGCGATCAGTTACATGCTCAAACAGGCCCACGGATCTTCTCACCTGCACAATCTCGAGGCCCAACTCAAGGCGAATCAATTCCTGGAACTGTTCCCCGCGACCAAACTTGGAACGCTCTTGGAACCGTTTATCGCCCAAAGCGCTCCAAATCTGCTTTCGGCCAGTTAAGTCATTGAAAATACAGCTTCTCCATGCTTTAGCATTTGGCTCTAACCGGAGGGTTGCAGGGTCGAGTCCTACCTGCGGAGGCATCTTTATTCAAGCACTTGCAAACTGGGATGCTGCTGTGCAGACGGCTTCGCTCATCTGGCGGAGGGCAGT
>JBLMYN010000465.1:0-12102 GCA_050258305.1 Actinomycetota bacterium | reverse complement strand
TGAAGAAGTTCTGGTGGTGCGGGTCCATCCCGAGTTTCTGAAAAGACAACGGCTGCCGAAGCAACTGGCTGGAAAGGAACTCTGGAAAGAAAGGTTCGACGATATCCGCAATCTTGAACAGCATCTTGTCCGCAACGGGACCATCATCCGCAAATTCTTTCTCAACGTCTCCAACGACGAGCAAAACAGGCGGTTCCTGGCCCGTTTGGACGAACCGGACAAGAACTGGAAGTTTTCCGATGCTGACGTAAAGGAACGGCAATACTGGGACGACTACATGAAAGCTTATGAGGACATGATCCGCCACACCGCCACGCCGGATGCGCCGTGGTATGTGGTTCCGGCAAACCACAAGTGGTTCATGCATCTCATGGTGAGCGCCGCAATCATCGATACGCTGGAAAGCCTGGATCTTGAATATCCGCGAGTGGACAGTGAACGCCTCAAAGCATTGCAGGAAGCAAGAATAGCTTTGGAGCGGGAACAATAGGAGGGATGCGGGGGCGTGTCCCTTGCTTTGCAGCGAGCCTAGTCTTGCCGCGTATACCCCGGAGCTGACATGTGGCTTCTAAAGAAACCCAGAACATTGCTTAAAGCTGAGCGCATGTGGACCCCGGGTTCTGCATCTTTGTTGGACCGCTTCAGCATTAAAGAAGATAACAGAATGGTAATCATAAACACGATCAAGAGACCATAGACGAACTCTGCCATGAAACCTGTGACTCCAGGACGGATGAATTTTTCTTTCTAGGAAACAGGGGATTTTAGCACTATACGGAAGCGTGATGTGCGCAAAGTATCGTGAATTTGTTACTTTTGTGTGCAATATCAAAATCCGAAACTAAGAGTTCTCTAATCAAGGTATTGTAAGACTTGGGATTCGCTGCGTTGGAAGTCGCGTAGTCTAGGAGTTTCCTCTTGTTTCTGCTGCTACCTGCATTTGTTGCTGAATACCGGAGAGGGTCTGCCAGCCACGCCGTGAAAGGTCCCAGAAAATCAAATATCCGGAGATCGCGGCGGCACCCAGCAGCACCAGACCTGCTGTCCACGAGCCAAAAATCATTTTTCCGATGCCAAACAGCGTGCCATAGACCATAACGCAGCCCATCGCCCAATCAAAAGCGTTACTGCCCACATCACGGATTTCCTCCATCTCCGGAGCCAGCCGTGCAATCCTTTTCCAGCCATACACGGTTGGGTGCACCCGGCGATAAAAGCTCAGAAGCTTCTCTTGCGGCTCCGGAGGTGTGAGCACGGTTGCAATCACCCAGGCAAGAGTCGTGCAGCCTGCTGTGACAAGCGAGGTCTTGGCGAAAACGACAGCTTCATTCCCGATGAACGGATGCTGGCTCACGCCAAGAAAATGGCGCAATGTTACGTTACCTAAATACAGAGTGACGAGAGCGGCCACGCTCATGGCGACAATCTCACTCCAGGCGTTGATCCGCCACCAGTACCAGCGCAGGATGTAAACCGCGCCCGTTCCAATCCCCAACTCCAGCACGATTTGCCACCCCTGCCCAATCGAAGTCAATTGCCCCGCGACGTAACCGCTGATGAGCACCAGCACAATCGTGAACAATCTGCCCATAGCAACGTAGTGACGTTCACTTTTGTCGCGGGCCAGGAATCTCCGGTAGAGGTCGTTGACCAGATAGGAAACGCCCCAGTTCAACTGGGTGCCCAGGGTGGACATGAACGCTGCCAGAAAAGCTGCGATCATGATGCCGCGCAGCGCCGGAGGTAGATAGTCACGCAGTATCATCACGTAGCCTTGCTGTGGGTTGGCGGCAAAAGCCGCATTGGGATGAATTCCTCCCGCGGGCGAGTACACAGCCAGGGCCACCAATCCGGTGACAATCCATGGCCAGGGACGAAGAGCGTAATGGGCAATGTTGAACCATAAGGTGGCGCCCAGAGAGTTCTTCTCATCACGGGCGCTGAACATGCGTTGTGCCACATAGCCGCCGCCTCCGGGTTCGGCTCCCGGATACCACGCTGACCACCACTGCACGCCAAGATAAGTCAGGAATGTGAGCACCGGCAGAGTCCATATCGCGCTCGAAGCAAGGCCAAGATGGAAGTCCGGCAGGAATGCCAGTGGGTTGCTGGTTGGCTGCCCGCCATGGTGTACTGCCTGGCTCACAATCTGTAAGCGCAGCTTCAGCGCCTGCATGCCGCCAATTTTCACCACAGCCACCCATGCCAGCACAATCACCATTCCCATCTTGAGAATGAACTGAAACAGATCGGTGACCAGCACACCCCACAATCCGCCAATCGAGGTGTAGATCCCGGTGAAGGGAATCAGGATAAAAACGCAGATGAGCAGCGCCGTGTGTTGCGGCGGTCCCAGCGTATAGCTCAATAGCGTGTGCCCGCCAATGGCGAGTTGCAGCACCTTTCCCTGAGCGATCATGGGCCCGAGCAGCACCGTGATAATGCTGATCATGGCGTTCGTCACCCAGCCCAGGATCAGGCAATTCATGATCAGGCCCAGATAGACGGCCTTGAAGCCGCGCAGGAATGCCGCCGGTTTGCCGGCGTAACGGATCTCGGTCAGCTCCACGTCGGTAAGAATTTCCGCACGGCGCCAGTAGCGGGCGAAGAAGAAAACGGTCAGCATGCCGCCCAGGCAGGCGCTCCACCAGATCCAGTTCCCGGCGATTCCCTGGGTCGCAATCACTCCGCTCACGAACAGAGGCGTATCGGCGGCAAAGGTCGTGGCGACCATTGACGTGCCTGCCAGCCACCAGGAGACCTCGCGGCCGGAAATAAAGAATTCCTCGGTGTTGCCTCCGGCGCGGCGACGATAGTAAATGCCGATTGCAAGGTTGATCAGCAGATAGCCCGCGATCACCAGCCAGTCTGTCCAGGTCAGGGGCAATGTGCCCTCCAGGATGTTCTAAGTTCTTGTGGATTATGGGCGAGTGTAGCAAATTCAGGCATTCCCTGGACTCCGGCAAACTGCTTACAGAGCCATGAATGGCAACACGGAAGCTGTTGCCCTTTGAGAAGCTGATCGTCGCCTGCAGAAGAGAACCCCGATCGCTATTTACCGCGGGCGGCAGTGCGGCCCATACTAAAGTCCATGCAGTCTTCTGACCAGCGTCTGCTCAGGAGCTTCCTCGATTACGTGCGTGTTGAGAAAGGCCTGGCGGTGCTGACCGCCTCGGCGTACGAGTCTGACCTGGTGCAGTTTGCCGGATTTCTCCGCCACCGCCGCCGTGAATTGCTGCAGGCGCGAAGAGATGATGTGCGCGCATTCCTGAGCGAATTGTTCGCAAACGGTGTGAGCGACCGTTCTGTGGCGCGCAAGCTCTCTGCTCTTCGCCATTTCTATAAATATCTCCTGCTGGATCGAGTGATCCGCCAGGATCCCACCCTTGACATCGATTCGCCCAAGCAGTGGAAGGTCCTGCCGAAATCCCTGGCCGGCAGTGAAATTGATTCACTGGTGAACTCTGCTTCCCAGAAAACTGACTCAAGGCCGGCCGAAGCGATGACACAAAGGGATCAGGCGATGCTGGAGATGCTCTACGCTGCGGGGCTGCGCGTGTCAGAAATCATCGGCGTGAAGCTTGAGGACCTGAAGCTTGAACTGGGCCACGTGCTGGTGCGCGGCAAGGGTGATAAAGAGCGCCTTGTTCCTTTGGGCCGGGCGGCTCAGGATGCAATCCGAAAGTATGTTGAAAGCGGCCGCGAACTGCTGCTCGCCGGGAAGATTTCGCCCATGCTGTTTGTCCGCCGCGGCGGCGGGAAGCTCACGCGTCAACGCGTGTGGCAGATGGTGAATGCTGCATCGGCTTCCGGACGCCACGCCAGCCCGCACATGCTGCGCCACAGTTGCGCCACGCATATGGTGGAAAACGGTGCCGACCTTCGCACTGTGCAGACCATTCTGGGCCACGCCGATGTTTCCACCACGCAGGTGTACACCCATGTCGCGCTGGATCGCCTGAAGAACGTTTACCGCAAGTACCACCCGCGCGGAAGAAGCTCCGGGAGCCATTCATGACGCGCGAAGAATTTTCAGGAGCGCTCAGTCCGGAGATCCGCAAGGGAACTCAGAAATTCCTCGACTACCTGCGCGCAGAGAAGAATGCTTCGGCGCACACGCTTCGTGCCTATCGAAACGAGCTGCAGCGCTTTGGTGAATACCTGGGTCCGCAGATTCGCTGGAAGGATGTTGATCACGTTTTCATTCGCGGCTTTCTGGGGCAGTTGCACAGCCAGGGATTGAGCAAGGTTTCCGTGGCGCGCGCGCTGGCGGCGGTGCGTTCGCTTTACAAGTGGCTCGCGCGAGAGGGAATGGTGCAGCAGAACCCGGCGAAGCTTGTGGCCACGCCCAAACTGCCGAAGAAGTTGCCGCGTGTGCCGACCATGGAGGAAATGAACGGGCTGCTCAACAGCGAGATGCCGGAGACTGCCGGTTTTCCGGAACGCGACCGCGCCATCTTTGAACTGCTGTATGGTTGCGGGCTGCGCAACTCTGAGCTGGTTGGAATTGAGATTGGCGACATCGATGAAGCGAATCGTGTCATCCTGATCCGCGGGAAAGGGAAGAAGCAGCGCTATGTGCCGCTGGAGGGAGCGGCCGCCGACGCCCTGAAAGCGTATCGCCCGGAACGGCAGAAGATTCTCAACATCAGCGGCAGAAGCACGCGGCGTCTGCTCATCAATCGCCGTGGCGGACCGCTCACGACGCGCAGCGTGGGCCGGATTGTGAAGCAGATCGCCATCGCCAGGGGCCTGCCGCCGGATATTCACCCGCATACCCTGCGCCACGCGTTTGGTACGCACATGCTCACCGAAGGCGCCGACCTCCGCGCGATTCAGGAACTGCTGGGGCACGAGCGGCTCTCCACCACCCAGCGCTACACCCAGCTTTCCATGAGCCATGTGATGGAGGTCTATGACAAGACCCATCCGAGGGCGAAGTAGGCCGAGTTCCATAAAGTATGGCATCCTTGATATGCGAGGGCCTACCCATGCGGAATCTCGTTGTTTTAGTTCTCATTACTGGCTGCGGTCTTCTATATGTATATGCGCAGAAGCCGGTTCCAGCGGCAGGAGCGAAGCCTCATGCTGCCAAACAGGCGTCCACGGCTAAGCCGGCCGGATCCCAGCAGGCCAGCGCGGAGCAGGTGCGCAAACTGCTTGATATGCTGCAGATCCGCGACAACCTGCAGATCACGCTTGATGCCATGAAAAACCAGATGCAGCGCGGTTCTGAGGCCATGCTGCGGGAGAGAGTACCGCAACCAACTCCCGACCAGCTCAAGCAGGTGGACGACATAGTGCAACAGGAGTTTGACACCATCACCATGGATGACCTGATCCGGGACGTGGTGCCCATTTACCAGCGGCATCTCACCAAGTCCGATGTTGAGGCCCTGCTCGCGTTCTATTCTTCTCCCGTGGGACAGAAGCTGCGCCGGGAAGAACCTGCCATGATGCGCGAGAGCATGGAGGCCACCTCGGCCGGCCAGCGCCAGAAAATGGAAGACCTTCTGGCCAGGGTTGAGGTCCGCCTGCAGCAGTTCATCGACCAGCAGAGCAAGTGACGAGAAGCAGCTTTCGCGGCGCACCAGCGTAGGGTGGCGGGTTTCTCGGCTGCAGGTAAACTCGTTTTATCGCGAGCGCGCCAATGTTGTTGTCTCCACAACGTTGCGGCGCTCCGCGGCAGCCTGGCGGGACTCTTTGCCGGCCTCCAGCGTCACGTCATGCGTGCCGAACCGCACGCCGATCTTTTTCAGGAAGTCATTCGGCGGGACGCCACCGGCAAAAATCCACACAAAATCGTTGGCAATCTCCCGCGACTCGCCCTTGACATTGAGCACCACGGTCGCCTGCTTGAACTCCACAGGATTGGAATTGAAGAGCACCTGGACCTTGCCGCTGCGCATGCAGTCTTCAATGCGTTTGGCGTTCCGCTCTTTGATTCGGCCAAACCGTTCCTGCCGGTAGGACAGAGTGACCTTGTTGCCTTTCTGGTGAGCCAGTCCCATAGCGGCTTCCACCGCGCTGTCGCCACCGCCCACCACAAGAATGTTCTTGTCCATGTAGTGGTCGGCTTCAATCAGGCGATACATCACTTTGGGCAGCTCTTCTCCCTTCACGCCCAGCTTGCGTGGATCACCTGCTCGCCCCAGCGCCAGCACCACCGCGTTAGCGCGGAATTGGCGCTCACCGGAAATGACCGTGAATATCCCGTCCTGTCCTTTTTTGATGTCTTCCACCTTCACGCCCGTAAACACGTTGAAATCAGACCGGTTCAGGACCATGTCCCAGAAGGCGAGCAGATGCTCCTTGGAGAGCTGCATCTTATTGAACTTGCCGTACATGGGAAACTGCACCGGGCTGGTCATGACCAGTTTTTGCCGCGGATACTTGGCCACAGTGCCGCCGATCTCATCACGCTCCAGCGCAAGGTAGCGGAGTTTCTTCTCAATCGCTCGCAGGGAAGCGCTGATCCCTGCCGGACCTGCTCCTATGATCAGGACGTCGTAAACATCCTGACCGCCACGATATGTTCCCGTTCCCATGCGGCAGGCGACGGTGTCGATGATGTCGCGCCCCTGGTTCACTGCATTCTTGATCAGCGCCAGTCCTCCGAGCTCTCCGGCAATGAAGAGGTTCTGGATACTGGTTTCGTATTCCGGCGTGAGATGCGGTAGTTCGGCGCCCATGCTGGGGCTGGCCATGACCATGGTGATCGCGCCCACGGGGCAAGCCTCTGCGCACAAACCATGGCCAACGCACTTATGACCGTTCGCGATCACAGCCTGGCCCGCCAGCATGGCCAGAACATCGCCTTCCGGGCATACGCTGGTACAGGTTGCACAGCCGATGCAGTAGCGTGTATCGATATGCGGATGCTGGCCGCGCGGACCTTCGGAGAAGAGTTTGCCTTTTTCCAGCGATTCTCTCGCGCGGGCCTCCTGCTTGTTGTTCGCGCGCAGATACCGCATCAGGAAAAATAGCGTGATGACGGCGGCAAACAAAAATGTGTACAAGTTTCCCATGCTTACGTCCTGAATCCTAGGTTCTGAATCCAAAGAGCAGCGCAATGGCAATGTGCGTCAGGGCCAGCACAGCGAAGGAGTAGCTGAAGGGCCGGTGGATCACATGCCAGAGATGCAGGATCTGTTGCGACTTCGCCAGAAACAACAGCTTCTTCGAGAGTCTTGCCTGCTCGCGCGCCAGAGCCACCACTCTTTCCAGTTCTCTGTTTCGGGAAGAGAACAAGCCTCCGATCGTGAGCAGCGTGTCGCCCAGGCCGAGCGCCTGCCGTCTCAGCCGCGCCACCCGGAACGGCCGTTTTAGGTCGATCCACAAAAGCGCGCAGAAGGAGAGCAGCATGGACCTGCGCTGGACGTGGATGGCGGCAGGAAGGCGGAATAGATTGGCCAGATCGACAGGCCTCACCAGCCGTTGCGCCGCCAGGCGCTCCATGAGTTTTTCCTGGAGTTCTTTCAGATCCTGCAGTGAGAGCTCTGTTGAGTTCCTGCTGCGCGGAACCTGGGCGTAGATATAACGGCCCACGATCCCACTGAGCGCCACGGCGAACATGATCCAGTAAGCTGTGCCGGCCAAACCCCTGAACTTGAACGACGCGTGGAAAGCGATCACCACAGGTGCGGTGACTCCGATGAGGATGTGAAAGTTAAACCAGTGCCGTGAATTCCCCTTGCTGGCCAGCCATTGCCAGCGCTTGCGCAGCGGGTAGAGAAAAATCAGGCAGAACAGAAACACTCCAAAGATGCCCAGAGACACTCCAATCAGTCCGCCGGGCTGCAGCATCTGGTGTCGCGGGTCATAAGGGCGTTGCGCGATCGGCTCCAGGTAGTATGTCAGGCCATAAACCAGCAGGGCCGCTGCTCCCAGAAAGGCCAGAATTGCTCCCAGGGCCAGCAGCCGCTTATGTCCCTTGTCGCTGGTGTTCCCCGACGTAGTCGAGACAGACGTAAGTATCGATAGTGTGCTCATTGGTCTTTCTGCTTTATTTTGTCGACGTCTTTTATTTTGTCGACATCCACGGATTCGGTGGTGCTGACTGAAAAAAGACGGTAATCGGAGAACCGGTGTACGTTCTTCCAATGCTGCCGCGGCGTATTTACTTCTACCGTCGCTTCTGCGGGCAGCAGATACGCTTTCGCCGGCCCCAGGTCGATTCGCGAGTACTCAACGTCACTCCGGAAACTCTTCAGGCCAAGGTCTTCCATGCTGGCGCCGAGTTCGGTGGAAACGCGCTCTATGGCTCCGGTGTCCGGGTCGATCAGCGCGACGCCCGCGAGCGAAACCGGATATTCACGTCCGCGCAGCAGGAGCGCCATGGGCGTGGGCCTGCCCTTGATGTGCTGAAAATGCACCTGGGCATAACTCTTTCCGTTCACATTCACGTCGGGCAGGCGTTCAAAGGTGAAGCTGGACTGATAGTAAGGATGAAAGATCAGCATCTGGGTCGCGAACCCGCTGGTTACGAGCAGCGAAATATTTTTCTTTGAGTGAGGTTCCCGGATAGCGTTGCGCGATTCATAGAGCATGGGCTCGTCGCCCTGGTTTTGACTCAGCACCATGTACTCGAAGGACGATCGCACACGGTCTTCAATTTTGCCTTTCTGATTCAGCTTTTCCTGGAGGACTCCTTCATGGCAGCGGACATCGCTGAGGTGGTCCAGAAAACGTGTGACGCTGACCCCGGTCCGTGCCAGCAACTGGTCCAGGGGCTTGGTTTGTGCTTGCGCGAACTGTACCGCGGTCATGGCCAGCGCCAGGCTTGCGAGGGAGCGAACTGCTTTCAGCGTCAACTTTGTCATTTCCGCCGTCCTGAATCAAAGCGATAACCCACCGTGGTGAGCCACTGATCAAAACTTTGCTGGCTGCTGCGTTGCAGGTTGAAAGATGTTTCAATGAAGTAATGGCCGCCCACGTTCAGATCTACCGTGCTGCCCAGCAGACGGTAGTTCGTGGGGACTCCGAGAGAAGACAGGAACACCTGTTGTCCGGCGTTGACCTCAATACGAACCACCTCAGAGAAGTTGCGCGAGAGCGAGGCAGCGCGGTAATTGCCCCGGCCGAAAGAGCTGTCGAACTTGGAATAGCGAATGTCGCCGCGCAGCCCCGTCTTCCACATCCGGGCCAGCGTGAGCCCGTATAACTGGTTGAGTGAGGCATGCGCGTCCGTGCTGCTGCTGCTCTGGCCCACGTTGTTGTAGATACTGATATGGCCTGTCAGTTCCAGCCGGCCGCCCACGCTTACTCCCTGGAACAGGAATTTATCCAGCAATCCGGTGCCCACCAGGGAAGGATCAAACGTGGGCACATCACGGAAGTAATTGTGATTTATGTCAACGGAGAAGCGCGACCAGGGTTGCAGCCGCAAGGTCACGAAACTGCGGCTCAGGCCCTGCGTTGTGCCGCCCGTGGGCAGCCTCTGAATGTCAGCCTGCGCCGAGTGGTAAATGGAAAGAAAGCGTTTGTAAAACAGCCCATTCTCGCTGAAGATGAATTGCCGGTCTTCGCGCCATTCAATCGCGCTCACGGCAACGCCTTCAGCACTGGTGAAGCGTACGTGATCAAAGCTTCCTGCTTCGATGGCTACGAACGATCCCGCCAGGCGGCGGTCCTGATTGTAATCAAAGGAGGCCGGGTCGGGTGTGGTTCCGGCAAACGCGCCGACAGTCACGTGGCTTCCGAACTTGCGGCCCAGATAACCTCCGTCAATGGTATCCAGGCTTGTGGCCCAGGGCAGGAACAAGCGGCCCACTCCGGCAGTCCAGCGTGAATTTGGATTCACATAAGTGAGCCCGATGGTGTACGTGCGGTTGACCAGATCATAGACGCTCTGCGGCTGGGCAGTGGAGGAACGCAGGTTGACCCTTCCACGCCAGTAGCCGTTCAGGTTCCAGTAACTCCCCCCGATGCGCGACATATCCACGCGCACCACCCCTCCGCTCTGCATTGTGTTTGACGTGGTGCCGGACCCGCGGCTGCTTATGTACGAATAATCCACACCGAGGCGTCCACGGGCGCGGTTGATTTCAGGCGAGGGAGGTTTGGGCACAGCTTCCCTGGCTTCCTCATCCAGAGGATCACCCTTGGAGAATGCAATCACTTCCGGATATTTGCGATTGGGCGCCAGCGTGTGAGCGTCGACGATTTTCTCCTGATCGGCCTGCGACAGCAGAGCGATGTCTCCACGCTGTATGTCCGTGCTCTTCTCCCTGATTTCGCAAACGGCTGAGGTGTTGGAAACGGAGACAACCGCGACCTCGGCTATGCTCTGCGGAGCAGGGGCTCCGGCCGTGATCCGTGTTACCGTCAGCTCCATGCCTTGCGTCAGGCCGGCATCCTTACCGCCCTCAATGTAGATGGCGTCCTCGGCGACGTATTTCACTTTGAAATCGACCTTCATCGTTGCGGCGCTTATGGTCGATGCGGGCGCAGGAGGCGGGACGGCAATCGCCGGCGACGGCGCGGCCCTCGTCAGGTTTGGCGGCGGGGCGGGATTCGCGACCCCATTACCATGGCTTCCAAGAGCCGCAACGCTGGAAGGTGCGCTCTTGTTGGTAGCTGGAATGCCGGCATGTTTTAAATCTTCAGAAGCTGGTATCGAAGTTGATGGCGCCGGTATTGCAGCGGTGGGCGCCGGCTCTGACCGCGCAACATGGCGGGCCGGCTCAGCGGCGGGCCTGGAGTTCGCGGCTGCTGTTGCTTTTGGGACAGGCGGTGGAGTTGCCAATTTGGCAACGGAGGCCGTGGACCCGCCAGGGGGCGCACTAGACGGAGTGATTTGGGTGTCTCTCGTCTTCGGCGTCAACACTGGAGGCTTCTGCGCGGGCGGTTTCGCAGCGGCAACCACCGCATCCCTGGTCCTTTTCCTCTGTGCGGATTTTGCCAGGCGGTTGCGGCGTGCAATTTCACCCAGCGAGAGGGGTTCAACGGGTACGGAGCCTGGTCTTGGCGCGACCGCCGAGCCTGACGCTGTCGGCGCAGCAACGCTCGGACCGGATGCGACGGGGAGTTGTGGAGCGTTGCCCCGCGGCTGCTGGTGGCGGTTTGCCCGCGCGGCATCCGCAAGGGACATGGGTGGCGCGTTTTGCCCGGCGCGGGAAGGCGCTGCACTGCTTTTTTTCACTGGATTGGCTGCGGGCCTTTCGTGTTCGCTGTCGATTTCAGCCAACGCCGGCTTAAACACCGAACTGCGCGCCTCCTGCGCGCCGAGTTCCGGATTGGCGGACTCAGGTTCCTCAAGATACGCGCGGTCTCCCCGGTGAACCTCGGTATTCTGCGATTGCACCTCACACATGGCGGACGTATTGGAAACCGAGGTTACGGTGATCCTGGCAACGATCACATTCGCTTCCGCCTGTCCGTCTCCCGAGTAGTGGGATAGAACACGGAACCCTCTCACCGTCAATGTCATGCCCGGCGCCAGTCCGGAATTCCTGCCCGCATCGATGTATACGGTTTTTACGTCCACGTACTTCACCTTGAAATCGGGCGCCGCCGCAGGAGGGTGTTCCTGAGCGGCGGCAAGTGAAGCGAAAGCCAGAAGAAAGAAAGCAAACTGCGAAAAGCGGTACATATCTATATCTATCTCTATCCACCATTCCCTGTCGGGTGGCATGAGTAACAGTTGGAGCTGTTGTAAACGTAGTTGCGCACGCCGCTGTGCTTGGCGTCCATTGTGGTTTTGTCGTGGGCATGGCATGACGTACAGGTGAACGCGGCGTAATTCGAGGAGTTTGTGTGGCAATCGGCGCACGTAGTCCACTTGCCCTGGTGCGAGCCGGAATAAATGGGGAACCAGGTGTGATTGAATACCGCACCCGTCCACGCGCTGGTGTTGTGGCACGTCTGGCAGGTGGTGGGGAAGGCTGCGGAAACGTGATTTGGATTGGTCGTGGTGGTGTATTGCGACTTATGGCACGAGTAACAATTGGTGGGCGTGCCGGCATACTGGCCGTTAATGTGGCAACTGGAGCATGCCACGGTAGTGTGGGCTCCGGTCAGCGGGAATACTGTCTTGCTGTGATCAAAAGTTGATGGCACCCATGCTGCTGTGCTGTGGCAGACCTGGCAATCCGTGGGGAA
>JBLMYN010000464.1:0-10152 GCA_050258305.1 Actinomycetota bacterium | reverse complement strand
CGCAGCACCTCGCGGATGTCGCCGTCTTTTTTGAGGAAGGTCTCCGCCATGCGGTTGACCAGGCTCTGCGGTGGATTGTCCGACACAAAGCGCATGGCCAGTTCGCGGGAGATGAACTTTGCGGTGGAAGGATGGTGCGCCAGGATATCCAGGGCCTCCATGCCTTCGCTTTCGCCATTCTCCCTGATCTTGTGGCCGAGCACGTATTTGGTTCCGGGCTCGTGGGCCATCTCACGGAACTTGAAGCCGCCGCCCTGTTGCGGCCTTTCCATGCTCCAGCCGGTCAGGACCTTGGCCAGTTCGATTACGTCCTTCTGTGTGTAGCCACCATCCACGCCCAGCGTGTGCAACTCCATGATCTCGCGGGCATAGTTCTCATTCAGGCCGGTGGGGAGGTTTTTGCGCTGCGGCCGGGGCCTGGGGAAACGCGCGTAACGGCGGCGCCGCGGACGCGGTCTTCCTCCCGGGCCGTAGACGGCCAGTTCGGAATGCGGCCCAACGCTCTGCCAGTTGTCCAGGTAGAACAGCATGGCGGGACTCTTCGCCGTGGCCACCAGAAGATCTTTGAATTTGCCCAGGGCGTTCGGACGAATGACATCGCGCTCGTAGCTGGCCACCATGTAGCGGTCCAGCCCTTTGCCCACAAAAACATTGAAGTGGTTGTACCAGAAGTCGGTCATCACCTCTTCAAGCTGGCGTTCGCTGTAAATCGCGCGCAGCAGTTTTGCCTGCGAGACTTCTCCCACAACCACGAGTTGTGGATTCACGATGGCCTCCAAGGTTTCCTGCTGCTGCGGTTGCATCCCATCCATCAGCCTGAAAAGCCGTCGCCCGCGCCAGGTTCGCGCCAGTTGCAGCAGTTCGTCGGGCGGCATCCTGAGGATCCTGTTGTACCGGTCTTCAGGCGCCAACTGGAGAAGATCATCCTCGTTCCCGTTGCCGCCCGGATTCATCTCCCCACCGCGTGCGGTCATCTCGCCATCGTTCACGTCGAGCTTGAGATTGGCCGGAGCATCCGCCTTGTTTCCGGGCTTCATGTCCTCGTTATCCGCCGCCTCTTTCTTCTGTTGCCTCGCGTTAATGGCCGCCATGCGCGCTTCATAGATCGTGCGTTTCGCGGGGTCGCGCGGCATGGGCAGGCGGCCGTTTTCGATGGCTTTCAGAACCTGCGGGGGAGGGAAATTCTCCACCATTTCACGCGGAGACATTCTTATTGTGCGCAACGGGGCAAGGCGCGCTTCCAAAGCATCGTCGTTGATCTTGTCAGGATGAAGCTGCTGCTCGAACCACTTGTCCAGCCCCATGGCGCGCACGCGCTCCACGTCGCCGGGACGGATTCCGAAGGTAAAACGGTTCAGCGCGTGGATGATCTGTTTGTCCTGCGGCATCGGCGCCGGCTTGGTCGTATCTTTTTCAGCAGGCAGGACGGCGAATGTCAGCAACACGGGGCCCAGCAATGCCAATGCTTTCCGCGTGGCGGCCATGAAACGCTCCAGGTGCTCTCAAATTCAGAGAACAATAACCCTGCACTGCGTAAAAGTTGTGGCCCGGCAAGAATTACGAGAGCGTGGCTTTGCCGCGATGGGTGCGGTGGTTCAAGTCGGAAAGCAGGTGATCGATATCAGTTGGCGAGATGTTGCAGGGGTGCATGGGATCAAGGAATGGCTTGCGCCGCTCGGGCTGCGGGGCCCACGGCCGTGGCGGTGACATCATGGCCACAGCGTCACGGCGAAGCTGCACCAGCAGGGAGTAAACCACGTCGGCATCCAGCTTGGCGGGTGCCAGCCAGCTCAACTGCGCCGCCGCCTCACCCAGCGACATGCCCTTGCGATACGGGCGCTCGCTGAGCATGGCGTCAAACGTGTCCGCCACGGCTACGATCCTTACCGGCAGGGATACATCCTCATTGTGCAACTTGTCAGGATAGCCTGATCCATCGGCGCGCTCGTGGTGTGAGCGAACAACCTCCGGAATATTGGGCCAGGGGAACTGCACGGTTGAGACAATCCGGTGGCCCAGGACTGTGTGGTCGGCCATCTCCTGAAACTCGAGCGGTTCCAGTGCTCCCGGCTTGCTGAAGATGTGCTTGTCCACCGTGACTTTGCCGATGTCATGCAGATAGCCCGCAGCCCGCATCTCCCCGACCTCGCTGGCGCTCATGCCCAGAGTCTCGGCGATGCCTGCTGCATACCGCCCCACACGCAAAGAATGCCCATGCATCTCTTTCGACTTCACATCAATGGTCGCCGCGAATGCCGCCAGCGCGTCGTCCCAGAAGGAATGCGCTGAGGCAATCAGCTTCAGGTTTTCCGTAGTGCGCTCTTCCAGTGACATCATGAGCTGATGGTTATAGATTGCCAGGGCAATGAAGGGAGCCAGCTCGCCAAGCTGCTTCAAGGTTTCCGGTGTGTACTCCACGCCGCCCTCGCGTTCGCCCAGCATGAGTGCCCCGATCAGCTTGCCGCGTACTTTCAGGGGAGCGACGGCCCGAAACCAGACGCTGGAGATGTTCCCTGCAGAACTCAGGAAAATATCGCTGCGCTCGCGCACGATTCTCTGCGGCGAGGGCACCGTAGTCAGAGCGTGAACATGTTTCGGTTGCAGAGGAAATATGGCTGTCTGGGGGAAAACGACAAATCCGGACGATGCAATGGAGCTGAGCATGGCCGGTTTTTCCTGGAAGCGGAAGAGCGCGCCGGAAGCGGCGCGTACGGCCGCCATCACAAGTTCCAATGCCGCCGAGGCTGTGTGCGTGAGGTCGCGTTCGCCTGTCAGCACCGGCCCCAGTTCGGCCAGGATCTGGGAAGCGAGTAAAGGAGGTCTGCTTGTAACGAGTGGGTCGGCCAAAATCGTACGTGGCGCGAGTTCCAGAGCGAATCCAGAGTAGCAGCTTGCCCGGGGTTACGAAAGGGCTGGTACCGTCGTGGTAAACAGACGCGGCCAAATTCACATAAAGAATACCTTGTACGCCACCAGGATCAGCACATTCATCGCTGCTGTCCATACCGTTCCCTGATGTTTGTTCCAGAAATAGAGCCCAACTGCCAGCGCGGCGCAGATTGCCGTAATCAGCTCACCGCGAATGAATGGCTCGACGGCCACCAGAGTGAGATCGCCGCCGTGCACATACTTGAGCCGGAACACCTCGGCGGGAAGGCGAATGAGGATGAGCAGTTGAATGCCAATCCCTATTTTCGCCATGCGCTCGGTTGTCCAGTTCGTCAAGGCTCGCTCCTCACTTGACGCGTCTCCCAGCGGAAGCGCAGGGCCAGCAATCGTAGCGCAAACGCGGAAAGAGTGCCCGCAAGCGACGAGACTTCACGCTCGAGTCCCAGCCGGTCACAAAGGAGAAATATGGCTGATCCAAAAGCCGCCGCAATAGCATAAAGCTCGCCGCGCTCGAAAATCTTCGGCGTACGCCCACCGAGCACGTCGCGAAGACTCCCGCCACCGACCGCAGTGATTACGCCCAGCAGCAGTGCAGGCAACGGATGCAGTCCGGCATTCAGGGCCCGCGTGCTGCCGGCAACGGCAAACAGGCCCAGCGCAGCGGCATCAATGATGATGATCGCTCGTTCCGTATTCCTGCCGATCCCTGAAGCAAAGATCATGCCGGCCCCGGCCCCCGCCAGCGCAGTGATCAGGTACGCGCTATGAACGAAAGCCAGAGGCGGGCCCTGCTGGAGAATCAGGTCGCGAGTGATGCCTCCGCCAAGGGCTGAAGCCAGCGCCAGTCCGGTAACGCCCACCAGGTCGTACTTGTACCGCTTGTCGCGCACCGCCGCCAGCGCGCCTCCGAGCGCACCCACAAATACGCCCAGGAAATCAATGACAAAGAAGAGCTGGTCAATCGGCAGTTTGTTGATCGGCAGATTCACGCGTGCCTATTGTAACGGCGGATGTGAAGGAGAGAACGGCGGCGCAATGCACGCGGGCGGCGAAGAAGGGGTGGGGCGGGTCTTGCGAACCGCCGCCCCTGTTAAAACTTTGTTGAGCACTACCGCCCGTCGGGGGATTCGGGCAGGAATTATTGCCGTCCTGGGGAGCGCTAATGTAGCACTGTTCCTGGCCAGGCAAGCATTACCGCAGGTCAAGGCCTTCTTTAGTAGGTGATAAACCGCAGTTCGGAGCCCATGAGGAGAGCGAGTCAGGGGCGAACCCTTCGGTAACTTTCATCCCTGAGCGGGCAGTGGCATCATTGCCGCCATGGCCCACTTTCCCCAGTCCCAGACCAGAAAACGTTCTCCGCGGGTGCGCGTTCCCAATGACGAAATGGTCCGTTTCAACATCGATGGCGCAATCGTGCCGGGCGTTCTGCAGCGGCTCTCGTTAACCGGAGGCCTGGCCGAGTTTCCCGTTCCAGTCCTGGCGGGCAACATTGCCGAAGTGCAACTTAATACCACGCTTGGGCCGGTGAGCGGGCTGGTGGAGTTTCTTTGCCAGCAGAAGGGCGGACCCAGGTCTCATCCTTTCCGCTTTATCGCCCTGGGCGACGGCGATTACAAGCGGCTGAATGCCACGCTGCAGCTCATGCGGCGGCTGGGCCTGGGCGACGACGCAAACTGATTTCGGCAGTCCTCTTCCGTTCATTTCACTCAACTCCTTAAGGGCGGACTCGGCCGCGACAATTTCATCCCGGCCGTGTTTTTGATTGATCAGCATCACCGGTCAGTGCAGAATGGTCTTGCGTAAGCGGCCCATGCATGGCTCAGATTCCTCTCCCCGATCATCAATCCTAGGAGCAGTTGGAGAATGAAGAAAATCAGGAATGCAGTCGTATTCGCAATATATATGTTGTCAGCCGTATTTTGGGCGCAGCACTCGTCAGCACAAGCCCAGCGACCACTCAAGGTAGAGCCTATGCCGATGCCGCTCAATCGTCAGGTCACTGCTGACGATCACTTGCATATGCTCACTCAGCAGCTCAATCTTACAAAGCCGCAGCAGGCCAGGGTCAGACCCATTCTGAAAAGATACATTCAGCAGAGACACGCGATCATGATGAGCAATAAGCTCTCAGCCGACGCGAAATCGAACAAACTCCAGAGTTCTGAGCAGACGATGCACGCGAAGGTCAGGCGCTTGCTCACCGCTGAACAAAAAGAGACATTTGATCAAATCATGGGCCCGCCGCCAGCAGAGGTGCGCCACCACTCTGAACATGTGCGCCACCGGGCGCGGCCAAAGACCGCCAGCGCACAAAAATAGCCTCCACCGCGCTCCTCTTTTTACCCATCGTCTTTTTACCCGTCATCCCGCGAGTACCCGGGATGACGTACTTTTTGAGCCAAACATCTTCCTGAGCGTTCCTGCAAAATTCGCAATACGCTGAAGGAGTTGAGTCGAGAGCAGTGGCTTTAACCCGAGTTGCCTCTCTCAACCCACCTTTTTCTACCCTCCCGGCGGCAGGAATCAGCATCAGACAGCGAATTGGATCGATATTGAGGAGCTCACAATTCCATGAAGAGTATGAAACAACTGATTTTGATTTCGACAACGCTGCTGGCGACGGCTGCCTTTGCAGTCCAGTATCCCAGCAGCTCCTCACCCGGATCTGCACAGCCGGGGCAGGTTCCACAGTCGCAAGGTTCGATGCAGCCCGGGCAGAGCGCCCCGCCGGGCCAGCCCCAAGCCGCTCAGCCCCAGGCCGCTCAGCCCCAACAGCCGCAATCTCAGGCGCAATCGGGCCACCCCTCGATTGACGACCAGGTCAGAGTTCTCACCCAGGAGTTGAATCTCACGCCGGCGCAGCAGACAAAAATGAAGGGCGTCCTGGAGGATCAGCACCAACAGGCCATGACGATCATCAATGACGGTTCTGTGGCCCGCGAGCAGAAGGTCCAGAAGCTTCACAGCCTGCGCGAAACCACCATTAACAGGGCTCGTGCTCTGCTGAATGATACGCAACAGAAAAAAATGGACGCCATGCTTGCGCAATCCGACCGGACGCACCAGGAACAACAGCAGCAACCGGGAAACGCCGCTCCCGGGACATCGCAGCCGGGCAACAGCTCTTCCGGCGCAACCCAGCCTGGGAGTACTCCTCCGGCCAACAACCGCCCGCCGCGGTAGTTGACAGCCGGCACCAGGTACGGGCGCCTTCTTTTTGGACAAAGGAGGCGCCTGTCGCTCGCGACTCATGCCTTGTTATGCCCAGTTGTAGAGCGGAACCTCTGCAATGGTGTCGCTGGATTGGGGGGAATTTTGCAGGTGCACCTGGAATGCCGTGCGGTTGACACTGCTCAATCGCGGGCGTTCTCCGCCGATGCTGCCGTTTCCGGAGCGGTGACCGGAGAAAGGTTCACTCTCGCCAGTGCTTCCAACAGCGATTCCTGCTGAAACGGCTTGGCAATGTAACCGTCCATTCCTGCAGCCAGAAAGCGCTCGTTGTCGCCTTTGAGGGCGTGGGCTGTCATGGCAATAATCGGCACATGCAAGCCTCTCCCGGCTTCCTGCTGCCGGATCATGCGGGTGGCTTCCAATCCATCCATTTCAGGCATTTGGATGTCCATCAGAATCAGATCAAACCGTTCTGTCTGGACAAGGCGCACGGCCTCTTTTCCGTTTTCAGCCACTGCCACGGAATGACCGCCTCGCTGGAGCATGGCCAATGCCACTTTACGGTTTACCGCGTTGTCTTCCACCAGCAGCACGCGGCACTGGGGAATGGCCGGAGTCTGGCGCGTTATCTGTGGCGCCGGCGGTAATCTCCGCACCGCCGCGGAGCGCTCTTTCGCCATCACCTGGCGCACAGTGGCGAGCAATTCCGAATACCCCACCGGCTTGAGGAGATGCGCGGCAATCCCGAGTTCCATGCAGCGCGACGCTGTGAAACTGCATTGGTCGGAGTTCAGCATCATCACAATGGATCTGCTCAGCCCGTACCGCTGCTGAATAACTGATGCCAGTTCGAACCCATCGACGCCAGGCATTTCCGAGTCGACCAGAAGAAGCCTGTAACCGGCGTCATTGCCGGTTTCTGCTTCCTGTAATTCCCGGAGAGCTGCGGCTGCGTCTGCAGTGCAGACCACATCAAGGCGCCACATGCGCAACATTCGTGCCAGGGCTTCCCGCGCTGAGGCGTTGTCGTCCACCAGCAGCACACGTTCTCCGCTTTGCTGGCCATCAAAAGTGGGGGCTGGATCGGCGGCCCGGACAGGACGGAGCGGTATGGTGAAATGGAACGAGGCGCCGCGCGCTTGCTCCCGGTCCAGCCAGATTTCGCCGCCCATGAGTTCAACCAGTTGACGGCAGATCGAGAGTCCCAGACCGGTCCCGCCGAACTTGCGCGTGGTTGAACTGTCTGCCTGGGAAAATGGCTCAAAGATTACTGCGGACTTGGCGGAAGGAACACCCATGCCCGTATCCGTTACTGAAAAGTGCAGCAGGGGGGCGAGGTCGCCGCCATCCATCGCGACCTTCAG
This sequence comes from Actinomycetota bacterium, assembly GCA_050258305.1. Taxonomy (GTDB): domain Bacteria; phylum Acidobacteriota; class Terriglobia; order Terriglobales; family Acidobacteriaceae; genus Angelobacter. The sequence continues at coordinate 2,728 of JBLMYN010000464.1, read as the reverse complement.
GATGATCTCGCCCGATGAAGTGAACTTAACAGCGTTGCTCAGAAGATTAAATAAGACCTGACGCAGCCGGATCGGATCGGTGACCACGCAAGCCGGACATGCCGGATCGATGTCGCAGATCAACTCAAGGCCTTTTTCGTGCGCCGGCAGGGCAAAGGCTTTGGCGGAAGACTCGGACAACCCGCGGATATCGACCTCAAGGTCTTCGATCCGCAGCTTGTGCGCCTCCAGCTTGGAGAAATCCAGAATCTCATCGACGACGGAGAGGAGCAAGTCGGCCGAAGCCGAGGCAACGCGCAGCCATTCGCGCTGGTCCGTGTCGTGGGGCGCATCAAGCGCGAGCCGGGTCATCCCGATCACGCCATTCAGCGGCGTACGGATTTCGTGACTCATGTTGGCGAGAAACTCAGTTTTTGCAGCGTTGGCCTGATCTGCCAGACGCCGTGCCTTGCGCAGCCGCCATGCCTGCAGGCTCAGGAGCAGCGCCACACCCAGGAGGGCGAAAACAGCCACCGTCATATAGAAGCTGCGCTCGCGCAGAATGGTGAGGTACTGGATTACTGTGGCGGCGTTGTTGGGGTCCAGCCCCCATTTGAGGTAAATGCGCCCCAGGGTGCCATCTTCCACCATCCGCCCGATTTCCTGGCGCACGGCATCTGCGGCTTCGACCGCCGCCGGGTTGTTGCGCATTGCGCCAACACCAAACCAGATTCTGCCGTCAGGAAGAGGGCTGAATCTGAGCTTTACACCCTGGCAGGCAGGCAGTTGTTCGAAAAATGATTTGATCCCCGCTTTGACCGGAGAAACCAGCGCCGCCTCGGCTCTGCCCTGGCAAACGCCAGCCACCGCGGTGGTGAAGGATTCCTGCGGCTCAAGGTCGGCGCCGTAAAAATTGCGCTTGGCAAGGTACCTGTGCCGGAAATTGTCCTGGAACCAGACGCGTTTGCCCCGCAGCTGGGCCGGAATCGAAATTCCGCTCGATTCCCGTGACACCATCCAGCCGCTGTCCATAATCCAGGGATCAGAGATGTGAAAGATTTTCCTGTTCTTCGGGGTATCGAACACCACGGAATCAAGATCAATCTTGCCATCACGCAACGCATCCATTGGCTGCTTATCGATTGGGACAAGCTCAACGGGAACATGGCGCCGGCGGCACGCTTCCTGAAATATCTCATTGGCTGCGCCCACCAGGGCGACACCTACACCTTCTTCCGGCGGGAGGGTATGGTAGGCGATACGAAAGGGATGCGAGGCGCGTGAAGGTTCCAGTTGGTAGCGTCGCGCGTACCATGCGGTGATGGCCAGCAGGAGCGCCAGCGAGGCAAGAACGGGCGCAACCCACGATCTCCGTTTCCACCGTCGAACCTGGCGCAACAGACTCACCGCCTAAGTATGGGCAAACTGGCGGGCAGGAGCAAGAAGTGTTTCATCGGGCACGCGTAACTGGATGATTCATTTGGAAAAAAACCGCGGGAGCGTCTATCCTGAACAGCTCCCGGAGAAACCCATGAATCTGGCAAAACGCACGTTGTTCTTATCCTTCTGTCTTCTTGCCTTGTTGCAGATCCGGGCCGTAGCCGCCGATACCCGGTTCAGAATCACCATGCCCGCAGGCTACGGCCAGCCCGTGACCGGTAGAGTCTTTGTTATCGTTTCCAGGATTGACGACCCTGAGCCGCGCTTGCAGGTTGGGTTCTGGAGGTCGCGCGCGGAGTTGCTCGGGCGTGATGTCGAGGGCATGCAGCCGGGTTCATCCACCGCCATGGACCAGCTTACGCTCGGGTATCCTTTGCGCTCCGTGCGCGAGCTTCCTGCCGGCGACTACTATGTGCAAGCGGTGTTGAACGTGTACACGCGCTTTCAGCGCCAGGATGGAAACACCATCTGGGCCCATATGGACCAGTGGGAAGGGCAGCAGTTCAACCTGTCGCCGGGAAATTTTTACAGCGCTGTGCAGCGCTTCCATCTCGATCCGCTGAGCGGATACGACATTCAGCTTTCCCTTACCCACAAGATCCCGCCAGTCCGCGTCCCGCCCGATACCCAGTTTGTGAAGCACGTGAAGATACAGAGCAAGCTGCTCAGCCAGTTCTGGGGACAGCCCATCTATCTGGGCGCTACGGTGCTTTTGCCCGATGGCTATGACGCGCATCCGAATGCGCATTATCCCGTGCTGTACGAACAGGGGCATTTTTCGCTGCGTCCCCCGCTCGGCTTCAGTGAAGTGCGCACCACTTCCGAGCCGCGAGTGCCCCCGGGCCTGATTTCCGGGCAGGCGCTTTACAAGCATTGGACCACTCCTCACTTCCCGCACATGATCGTCATCACCTTTCAGCACCCCACCGTGTACTTTGACGATTCCTACGCGGTGAACTCGGCCAATAACGGTCCCTACGGTGACGCGATTATGAACGAGCTGATTCCATACCTGGAATCGCATTTCCGCATCATTCGCCAGCCGTATGCGCGCCTGCTTTCCGGCGGTTCCACCGGAGGATGGGAGTCGCTTGCTCTGCAGGTCTATCATCCTGAGTTCTTCGGCGGCACCTGGACCTTCTTTCCTGACCCGGTGGACTTCACCCGCTATCAGATGGTCAATATCTACGACGACGTAAATGCGTTTCTTGCCCCCGGCTACGATGTGCCTGTTCCCGAGCGTCCTATGGAGCGAACCTCAGAGGGCCAGGTGGATATGACGATGCGACAGATGAGCCAGCTTGAAGAT
>JBLMYN010000463.1:0-7680 GCA_050258305.1 Actinomycetota bacterium | reverse complement strand
GTGGGCGCGATCCCACACGAAAAGGGAAAGGATGCCTTTGCGGTCCGCTATGTTTCCACCGGGTTTTTCCGCACCGTGCAGGCTCCGCTTGTCCGGGGCCGCTGGCCAACCGATGCTGAATGGCGCGATTTAAAAGATTTGGTGCTGGTGAACCAGACATTTGCCCGCATGTATTCGGGCGGCGCTGACATCGTAGGCAAGCACATTCTCGGCGGCGTTGTGGATGCCACCGTTGTCGGCGTGGTCGCCGATTTCAAGGAATTCCAACTGGACGCGGCCCCCGAACCGCAGGTTTACGTCTACTATCCTCTGGCTCCGGGCATGCTCACGATGAAGGTGCTGCTGCGGACGGAACGGCCGCGACTGATTGAAGCCACTCTTCCCCAGCTTACTTCCGCCATTGATCCCGACGTGCCGGTGCGCGTGAGCACTCTGGAGCAGGCGCTGACGGAGAGCATCACGCCGCGGCGATTCAACATGTACGTGTTCGAGGTCTTTGCCGGGGCGGCCCTGCTGCTGGCCTTAATTGGAATTTACGGCGTCCTCAGCTACCTGGTGAAACAGCGCACGCGAGAGATTGGGATCCGCATGGCGCTGGGAGCACAGCGTGAGGCAATCACGCGAATGGTGGTTTGGCAGGGAATGCGCATCGCCGGCGCGGGCATGCTAGTGGGGATCATCGCCGCGCTGGGATTGGTGCGGCTGATGGCGAGTCTGCTCTACGAGACCAGCGCGACCGATCCACTTACATTTGCTTTTGTGACGGGAATGCTTGCCGTGGCTGCCCTGCTGGCCTGCTGGCAGCCGGCCTTTCTGGCGGCGCGCGCAGATCCTATGGTTGCGCTGCGGCATGAATAGACAGACCGGTTACTTTGACGCCGCATCTGCTACCGGCGCGAGGCTGAGGCATACCTCATTGCCATGAACGACGCACGATTGATCCGGTGAATGCTGATCGCGGCGAACGGATTTGACCTTCATCAATCCGCCGCTTGCCAGCGCCTTGCCGATGACGGCCTCAAGCTGCGAATCGCGCGCGCTGGTGGCGGAGTAGATGGCCACAAAGCTGACACACCGCGCTGAGTAGCCGGTTCCGTGGCGGACAATCTTCAGCATCACACCCTTGCCAAGATTTGGCGCCATGGGAATGGTAATGGGCACAAGCAGGCGTCCGCCCTCGCGCAGACGGTCCAGCCACATGGGAAGCGGATGCGTCATTCCCGCGTTGATCAACATGGCGTCGCACTCGCCGGGATCGAATTGTGTACCGTCGACCGCGTGAACAGTCACGTTAGGCCGGTCAGCGAGATTTGCTTTTGCGAGGGGCCCCAGTTCCGGATGAACTTCAGAGGCGATCACCGTCCCCGAATCCCCGACAACTTCCGCCATGACCGCGGTGTAATATCCGGTGCCCGAGCCCATGTGATAAACGCGATTTCCGGGGGTCAGCTCAAGCGCGCTGATGTAATGCGTGAGCGTACCGGGGTGGCCGTTGGTGAGGTCGCGCGACCGGTCGAGCACGATGACAACGTTGTGATAAACGCATTGAGGATCGGCGCTGGGCGTCGACACATATTGAACCGTGCCCGTGGCCACATCAGGGATTGCAATCTGCCAGGGACCGGGTCCGAGAAACTTTTCCCGCGGCACGCGCGTCAAGGCTTCGATCAGCGCAGGCGAGGTGAGATTCGCTGAAAATTGAACTTCCTCAGCGTAGAAGCGGCGGCAGTCCTCAAGCGTGAGCACGGAAAGAGTATAGCTGCCGCGGAGCGGTGCTCGCGTGTGGCTCGACCATAATGGCTGTCAGGAAGCAGAAGCTCCGGTGGCAGAGGCGTCCGCATCGGGCATAAGGCTCATCATATGCTCAATGTCAAAGGCCTCTTTGCGGACGCGCTGGTCGTAATAAACCAGCGTCAACGCGATGGCGCTGATGGGGCCAAACAGAGTCGCAGCGAGTGTATTGATGGTCTGGCGCATCAACGCCATGGTGAAAATTCCCGCGTGTTGAAACAGGCTCGATCCCAGAGCATCTACACCGGCAATCAGGCCGGCGGCGATAATGACAGCAAAAATCGCAGTCAGGAAATAGACCACAATCACACGGCCCACGGAATCTTTGGTCAGATCGGAACTGCGCCGCAACGACTCGCCCCCGCTGATGTTTTCCAGTACGACGGCAGGAATTGCGACGCCGTACACTCCGGCCCAGTAAATTCCGGGGACAAGGCACAGCACCATGCCGAAGCCGACGATCAAGCCCACTACAAAGGAAACATATGCCACGCGCAGCGCCTTGCCACCGACGCGGGCAAAACACGCTTGTATGCTGGTGGGGCGGTCCAGATAGATATCGGAAACCCCGAAGGTTGTAGCCGCCGTGACGACGGAGCCCACGAAAAGCGTAGCAACGTACGCGCCGAGCGCTATCACCAGCACGAGAAGCTCAGCGTGCTTCGGCCTGTTCAGAACAGAGGTGACCACGGTGAGCCTGAGCAGCAACAGGACAAGGTTTGGCACGGCGCTGATCCCGACAAACAGCAGGAAATTGTGGCGGTAAATATCGAATGTTTCATCCAGCAGTTTGCCCAGTGAAAGCGGGCGCAGTGTGTGAGCCATTTCGTCTCCGGCATTGAGCCTGTTTCAGAGCGCGTATTGTATCCGAATCTCGCGGCGTTTCAATATCACAATTACCCGTGATCTTCAGCACTTACCTGCTGAGCTACAGGCCTTAGCGTAAAAGATGAGGGTATGGTTATGATGAAAAAGGATAAAAACATATTGACGATCCGGCAGATCTGCGCGAGGCCGCGCTTCTATGTAGGCCGGTCGGTGACCCTGGAAGGAATATTTCGCGGCTGGGAAAAAGGATCCTATGATTTTCCCGCTGCAGCCGAGGATACAGCCCCGGACCGCACGGCCTGGCTGATTGCCACAGGGGCCGATTGCGTTTATGTCGTGGGAGGACGGCCGGACGTGAACGCGCTGAATCCCGCTGATATCGGCTGTCGCGTCGAAATTACCGGCATGGTTCTGATGAGCGACGACGGAGGGATTTACCTTTCGTTCCTGAAAGGCCGTCGCTTGTCTTTGAAGCCGGTCAAAGCCAGACCTGTGAAGATAGCGGCCTGAGGCAGCGGAGCGATGCGTTTGCTTTCGCTCCTGCACGGAACTTTTCTGGCGCACACCTCGTATTTCTCACTATCTGGGAGGAGGCGATGCGCCCGCTGATTTCTATCTGGCCGTATGCGGCTGTGTACTGGGCAGTGTTCATCTGTGCTTATGCTCCTGAGGCGCTTCTCAACCGGCGCTCCCGGCCGCTGCTCGGCGCGCAGGACGCAGGATCGTTTCGCTTGGCGATGCTCGTTCAGGGTCTGGCCACCGGGGCCGGCTTCTTCATTGGTTATTCGGGTAAGTTTGGCGCTCTTGCACATCGGCACTTCTGGTTCTGGGCCGGTGTGGGCACGATGATTGCCGGAGCTCTGCTCCGCCGCCACTGCTTCAGCATGCTCGGCGCTTCGTTCACCGCAGTTGTGGTGGTCAAGCCGGGCCAGCAGGTAATTGAGCGGGGCGCATATCGCTGGGTACGGCATCCTTCCTACACGGCCGGGATGGTGCTGTTTACGGGGACCATGCTCGCATTGGCAAACTGGCTGAGCGTCGTCATCGCTTTGCTGGGTGCGATCCTGGCTTACGCGTATCGCGTACACGTTGAAGAGCGCGCCCTGCTTGAAATCCTTGGCGAACCGTATCGCGCCTACATGGCGCGGACGAAACGTTTATCCCCAAGCTCGTCTGAATCAAATGCTTCTGCAAAGCCTCCTTGAGACAGATTGGTACACCCTGCCCTTGTCGATTTTTCTGCTTCCAGTTGCAGGTGCGCAGCATCGAATGACGGTAATCCTGACCTAGAGAGCGGTACTAATCTGAGACCTTTTACGGAGATAAAGAATGCCAATCAATGAACTGCTGCTCGCCGAATTTGAGGAAGAGGCAAAGAAGACGCGCGCGACTCTGGAGCGCGTTCCCGCGAAACCGGATTTTGCGCCCCATTCCAAATCCATGCCGCTGGGCAAACTGGCGCCCCATGTGGCCCAGCTTGGCGGTTTTGGGGTCAGCGTCCTGACCACGCCCCAACTGGATTTTGCCACCGCGAACTACAAACCTTTGCCGTTTGAGTCCGCCGAGCAACTTGTACACGCTTTTGACGAAGGCTGCGCCGGCGTGCGCGCAGCCCTCAAAAAGCTCCCGGACGACGCCTGGCAGCAGAACTGGAAATTGCTGATCAACGGAAAGCCGATTTTTGACGGTACGCGCTTTCTAGCCTACCGGCAGATGTTTCTCAACCACCTGGTGCATCATCGCGCTCAGTTGGGCGTGTATCTGCGCCTGAACGGCCAGCCCGTACCGGCCACCTATGGGCCTTCGGCTGATGAAACACTGGGCTTCTAACATCCTGCAAGGGGAATGCTGACGCGAGCCAAACCGGGCGCAACAATCCCCTGTTTTCCTTCATACAGCTTGGCCATATCGCCCGGTTTAGGAGGGAACACCGCCATCATCAATGCGGTCGCTCTGCGGCGCCTGAGCATCACTCATCTCTCAAGGCCACCATCGGATCCACCCGCATCGCGCGCCGGGCGGGAAGATAAGCCGCCAATATGGCAACGGCGGCGAGCAGAACAACAGCGGCAACAAATGTTGCCGGGTCGTCCGGCGTGAGTCCGAAGAGGAATTTCTGTACCAGCCTTACAGCCAGCAAAGAGATCAGCACCCCGCCCACTGCGCCCCCCAGGAGAATCACCACAACCTCACGCATCACCAGGCCGAGAATAGAGCCGGGGGCCGCGCCCAACGCAATGCGGATCCCAAACTCACTTCTGCGTTGAGTTACTCCATAGCTCACAGCCCCGTACAGTCCGATCATGGCCAGCAGCAGCGCCAGCCCGCCGCAGAAAGTGGAGAGCGTGGCCAGCAGCCGCTCCTGGACCAGCGAATCATCTACTTGTTCCGCCAGAGAACTGAACTCAAGAGAGATGCTCTTGTTTACCTGTGCCACCGCGCTTTGCACCAGTGAGATTACTGCCGAAGAGCGTGCGGCGGTGCGCAACTCGAAGTATTGCGCGTCAAAATCTTCACCGGTCGGAATCTGCGCAACAGGAAAAAAGGCCTGCGCGAGCGTGGTCTCTCGCACAGACTCATATTTTGCGTCTCGAACCAGCCCGATGATGCGGATGGCAGTATTCGGGACGCCGACCCGCCCTTCCACGCGCTGCACAACCGCGCCCACAACGTTCATGCCGGGCAGGAACTTGCGCGCGAAAGCTTCATTCACAATGGTGACCGGGGCGGACGTTGCTGTATCAGTGCTGTCAAAGTTGCGCCCGGCGAGGAGCGGTTCGCGCATGGTCTCAAAATAGCCGGGAGAGATAAAGTTCATCCAAACAACGGCGTCCGCGCCTTTCGGTGCATTCGGCCGGTCCACCAGAAGCGGGCCTGCCGATTCGCTATTGGTGACCGGCACGCGGGACGACTGCCCTACCGAGAGCACGCCGGGAATTCCGCGCAGACGGCTCTCAATTTCATAGAGAATCGCCTGATGCTCGGCAGCGGGCATATTCGCGGGCCGCAGGTTTGCGTTTACCAGCAGCAGGTTGCTGCTGTCGAATCCAAGGTCCACCGCCGCGAGTTTCTCAACGCTGCGGAGAAACAATCCTGCGACCACCACCAAAACCAACGAACATGCCACCTGTGCCGCAACAATCCACTTCGCCGAACGGAGCCGGAGCGCGCCGTCGGCTCCATCCATGTGGCTGCCCTTCATCGCCGCCGTAAGTGGTACCTTCGACGAGCGCAGCGCCGGAAGAACCCCGAACAAAACTGCCGTGAGCGCCGCGATCGCAGCGGTAAAGCCGAGCACGAGGCCATCCGGGGTCAAGTCGAGAAACACGGCGGTATCGCCGGTTGAGATCAAGCGGACCAGAAGGGCGGCGCCCCATCGCGCAAACAACATCCCCATAGCCGCGCCTGCGAAGGCGAGTAGCAGGGATTCCACCAGTAGCTGGCGCACTAGCCGCGCTCGCGAAGCGCCCAGCGCCTTGCGCACGGCCATCTCCTTTGTGCGTGCAGTTGCCCGCGCCAGCATCAGGCTGGCCAGGTTCGCCGAAGCGATCAGTAAAACCAGCCCGACCACTGCCATCAGGATGGTAAGCGGACGCTCGAATTGTTCCCGCAACTCAGAGATCCCGGTAGCTGCGGGCGCACTGATCAGTAGCCGCTTGCGGAAGTTTTCCCGCCATTGCGGCTCCCAGTCTTGCGGCACGGCGCCACCCCACACTCGCGGCGACAGTATTTTCAACCGTGCGTTCACCTGGTCCGGAGGGATGCCTGGTTTCAGCCGTCCGGCCATTCGCAGCCACCACCAGTCACGTGTATCCAGCCGCTTTTGCTTGGCGTCGAAAACGTCGCTGGCACAGATGGGAACGGCAACATCGAATCTGCTGCCCACCTCCATTCCATGGAACCCCGGCGCGCTCACACCTATGATCTCGAACGGATGATTGTTCAATGAAATGGTGCTGCCGATCGCACTCTGGAGCCCGCCGTAATGCCCCTGCCAGAACGCGTAACTCAGAACGGCACGCGACGCGCAGCCACGCTGATCATCTGCCGGCGTAAACAGACGTCCAAGCGCAGGGCGAACGCCGAGGGCGGGGAAATAGCTGCCGCTTGTAAAGAGGCCTGTGGCGTAATGAACCGCGCCTCCCTGCGCCAGATCGAAGCGTGAAGTATCCCAGGCAAAAACACTGGAGAAGATGTCCTGCTGGTCACGAAACTGCTCCCAAAGCGCGTTCGTGAATCCGGAGGTGGGCGTCTTGTCGCGCGGACTCAGCCGCAGAACCTCAATCAACTCTTGCGGCCGTTGGACCGGCAAGGAGCGCAGCACAACGGCATCGATGAGGCTGAAGATGGCCGTGTTTGCTCCAATGCCCAAAGCAAGCGTGAGCATGGCGATCGAGGTAAACCCCGGAGATTTGCGCAACAGGCGTACGGCGAAGCGCACATCCTGAAGTAGAGTCTCAACGAAATGTGCTCCCACGCTTTCGCGGCACTCCTCTTTGTAGCGCTCGTAACCGCCAAACTCGATACGCGCCTGGCGTTCGGCTTCGTCACGCGTGAGGCCGGATTTCTCCAGATCATCGGCACGACTTTGTATGTGGACGCGGAGTTCCTCTTCCATCTGCCGCTCCACCCTGGAGCGGCGAAAGAGAGTGGCAGCAAGAGAACGAAGGGAAGATACAAGGCTCATGCTTCCTCCGGTCGCGCCCCGAGCGCGGAAGTCATGGCCGCCACCAGCCTGTTCCAGCCCTCAGCTTCTTCGCGCAGGCGCTTCCGACCAGCCGCCGTGAGCTCATAGAACTTTGCCCTGCGATTATTGTCAGACGTGCCCCAGCTGGCTTTGAGCAGCCCCTGGCGGACCAGCCGAAACAGGGCAGGGTAGAGCGCACCCTGCTCAATCAGCAGCGCGCCCCCGGAGATCTGCCCGATGCGCAGCAGCACGCCATACCCATGCAGCGGGCCGAGGGAAACAGCCTTGAGGATAAGAAGATCGAGAGTGCCGGGAAGGATCTGGGCCTGATCTGGCAAGGCAGTTCGTTCCTCCTAAGATTCTTAGGAGAATAC
>JBLMYN010000462.1:0-6348 GCA_050258305.1 Actinomycetota bacterium | reverse complement strand
AACAGGACCGCGAGACCTGTTCGAGCGCGTGATTCAAATCCCATCAAAGCAGCTAAACGTGTTGCGGCTCCGCTTCTGTAACTTTCTTGCGGCGATCCACCATGTTGTCAACGATGTACGAAGCGAACTCGCTCGTCTTGACTTTATGCGAGCCGGGCATCAGGCGTTCAAAGTCATAGGTCACGAACCTCTGCTGAATCGTGGCCTCGATGGAGGTCTCGATGAGCCGCGCCGCCTCGCTCCAGCCCATGAAGTCCAGCATCATCACCCCGGAGAGCATCACGGAGCCAGGATTGATCACGTCTTTATCCGCGTACTTCGGCGCCGTTCCATGCGTCGCTTCAAAGATGGCGTGCTCATCGCCGATGTTGGCTCCGGGCGCGATTCCCAGTCCGCCAACCTGGGCGGCACAGGCGTCAGAGATGTAGTCGCCGTTCAGATTGGGCGTGGCCAGAACGTCATACTCCGCCGGCCGCGTGATCACCTGCTGGAAAATCGAATCGGCGATGCGATCGTTGACCATGATCTTCTTCTTCCACGCGCCGTTGCCGTGCGTCTTGCCAATGGAATCGAGGCAGGTCTTTACTTCTTTGTAAATTTCCTGCTTGAAGCTCTCTGCGGCAAATTCCAGTCCCGGCTCCACCAGGGCAGCGTTCTGCTCAATGGTGATGTTGGGATTCTTGTCTTTATTGTCGAGGATCCAGCTCTCTCGCTCGGTAACCACCTGATCGCGGAATTCATCGCGAGCCAGTTGATAGCCCCATTCGCGGAACGCGCCCTCGGTGAATTTCTGGATGTTGCCCTTGTGCACCAGTGTGACGGTCCGGCGGTTGTACTTGATGGCATGCTGAATGGCCATGCGAACCAGCCGCTTGGTCCCAAAAACGGAAATCGGCTTAATGCCGACGCCGGAATCTTCGCGGATATGCTTTTTGGTCCCGGCCAGCATCGTGTTGTTGAGGAAGTCAATCAGCTTTTTGACTTCGGGAGTTCCCTGCTGCCACTCGATGCCGATGTAAACATCTTCAGTGTTTTCGCGGAAGATCACCACGTTCATCTGCTCGGGATGCTTCACCGGCGAAGGCACGCCCTGGTAATAACGCACCGGGCGAACGCAGCCATAAAGATCCAGGATCTGGCGGAGTGCGACGTTCAGCGAGCGGATGCCGCCGCCGACCGGCGTGGTGAGCGGCCCCTTGATGGCGATGTGGAGATCGCGAATAGCGTCAACCGTGTCCTGGGGAAGCCAGTCCTTGAATTTCGTAAACGCCTTCTCGCCGGCAAAGACTTCATACCAGTGGATCTTGCGTTTCCCGCCATAGGCCCTCTCCACAGCGGCATCGAAAACGCGAACCGATGCGGCCCAGATGTCGCGGCCGGTGCCGTCACCCTCGATGTACGGGATAATCGGATTGTCAGGGATTTGCAGCTTGCCGCCGCTGAAGGTGACGGGGCTGCCGCCCGCGGGAAGAGGATTGCTGTTGTATGAAGACGCCATTTCTCGTGATTCCTCCACGAATCAAAATTCGTTCATTTTGCAAACTTTCTAAGTTATCATCCGCTGCTGCCGGGCGCAATTGGCCTGGGCAGCAACGCTGCGCTGTGACAAAACAATAGTTTAAATCGTACTCAAGGGAAGCCACCTATGATGAAGATCACACTGGTTTTGTGCACCATTTTCGCCTCTTTGAGCCCATCCGCTTCTGCCCAGGCCAACACCTATCTGTACAAAGTCACGCTGGTGCAGGCCGCGCCGGGAAAACTGGCGGAACTGATCGGGCTGGATAAGGCCAGATTCGCCGGCCTGAAAGCCGCCGGAGATGAGTTGCCCCTCTGGATGCGCCACAGCCAGGGCGACCATTGGGACCTGATGATCCTGTACCCGATGGGAAGTTACGCCGAGTATTACCGCAACCAACGCATCACAAAGCGGAGAGAGGCTGACGCGAAAACCGCAAAGCAGATGGAACAGGATGTGGCATGGCAGGAAGACCTTTTCGTTTATGGCCCGCCGCTTGCCGACCTGCGCACGGCGTTCGCGGAGGGCGGCTTCTTTCACGTTGAGATGTTCATTTCCCTGCCCGGAGAGTTCGCCGGTCTGTATAAGGAACGGCAGATGGAGAATGCCTACTCGAAAGCCATCCATGCCCCGGAGAACTTCATCTTCGTCCGCGATCAGGGTGCGCCATGGGACATTTTCACCATCGGCGTCTACCGCGATCTGAAGCAATACGCCCACAGCGCCGACGTGCCGGCAAAAGATCAAGAAGCTGCGGCCAAAGCGGCAGGCTTCCAGTCCCCAGGCGACATTGGTCTTTATCTGCGGCGATTCATCCGCGAGCACCACGACACGCTGGCGGTGGCGGTGAAGTGAGCAAGGAAGCATCTCACGTTAAAGTACTCTAATCCGGAGCGTGTCTATCATTCCAGCAACTATTTACTGCTAGCTTAACAATCTAGCCCAGGATCCTGAGCTATACTTCTACTACCCAATTGCAATATCAAGCCACGGAGTAAGTATGAAGGACAGTGGATTGATCAAGGCAACGGTTGCGGCAGCACCCAGCGATTCCCACACGCCATTCTCAGTCGACAGGGCCCTTCACGACCTTCTTCATGCGTTACAACCTCCCATCGAGAGTCTGGTTAAGAGCGGAGATCGCGTCCTGGTGAAAGTCAACATGGGATGCTCCGGAGCACGGGGCCCTGAGGACCGTTTCACCACGCATCCCGCGTGGCTTCAGGCCGTGATCCTGGCGCTCAACGGTCTCGGTGCAAAAGTCTTTTTCGGTGATGACGTGGCCCGCGCAGGCAAGCACTGCGAACACATCTGGGAAAAAACGGGGATGCTGGAGGTGGCAAAAAAGACGGGCGCCACTTTGATTGACTTTGTCTCCCAGGGCGCACGGGAAGTGCGCGGCGGGCTTCTCTATCCGCGCAGCTATCTGGTGACCAATGCATATTTTGATGCTGACGTGATCATCAATGCCGCCAATTGCCGCTCCCACGCTAATCTTGGAATGAGCGGCGCGATCAAGAACATGTTCGGCTGCGTAGTGGGGTTGCGCAAGCAGCGGATTCACAACATCTTTCCCGGTGACGTGCAACGATTCGCAAGGGTGATTGCGGATGTTCACCGCACCATTCCAGCCGATCTTTCCATCCTGGATCTGACCAGCGTGGTGGAAGGTCATGGCGCGGTTTCTCAGGTTCGTTCCGTCGGACTTGTCCTGGCCAGTACAGACCCGGTGGCGGTCGATACCGTCGCTGCTGAAGCCATTGGATACGACCGGTTACAGATCTGGCCAACTTATTACGGCAATAAGCTTGGCCTCGGCTGCAACGACCCTGAACAAATCAGCATCCGTGGCGTGGATTGGAAGGATTTTCCGAAGCAACGTCTGGCATACCCCCTGATCAGTGAAATGAGAAGGCCCGGGATATTGGACCGCATCTCAACAATGGTCAACAACGGTGTGCTGCGGCCAAGGCCGGTCATTACAGCAAGTCAATGCACAGGCTGTGGAGATTGTAAGGCGCGCTGTCCGGTCCAGTGCATCGAGCCCACTCCCAAGGGAGCGTATGAGATCAATCTCAGCAAATGTGCGGATTGCGGTTGTTGTCTGAAAGTATGCGAGCAGGGGGCGGTGAATCTCCAGTTTAGAGGCCTGGCAAAAGTTGTTCGGGAACTCGTTTATCATTCGCCAAAGCGGATCAATGCATATTCGCTTACGGCCCTGGATCCTGCGCCGGGCCCGGCCAGAAGGCAGCTTCCACAAAAGTGATTGATCGATCAATAGGGCAGGCAAATCGCACTCAGTACCTGAACACTCGTTCCCGCCAATAGAGCGAGGACTCCCAGACTTCAGGTCACGGCAGCATCAAGGCGTCAGATAAGCCCTTCAGTTGCGGCCAGCGCCGGTGAGCGCCGGTGCATCATTTCCAAACCGTCTCCTGAAGAGTCTTTTGGAACAGGGCTCTCACCCGCTCCGCCGCCGTGTCCAGTTCATGCTGTAGATTCTTCTCACCGTTCCAGCCGAGATCCATGCCAACGAGCTTTTCGACCGCGTCTCGCGCATGTTCCGCGGCCGGCAACTCCGGCCGGGCCCGGCCGGTCACCAGCCGGATCACATGATCTGCGGTGCGGTAGAGCACCGTGGCTTCGCGCAATTGCTCAAATACAGATGGTTCGAGGGCCCCGATGCGGCGCAGATGTTCCAGCCGCTCCAGAGTGTTCCCGGGCAGCGTCGACGACGTGCACAGCAGAAGAAATGATGCGATGAAGTCGATATCATAGAAGCCGCCGCGCGCCAGTTTGAAACTGTGAGCGTATCGATTCGATTTTTCGAGGCGCGCGCGCATTTCAGCCACGGCCTGGGGAAACCCGGGCCGTCGGGCGATTTCCACAATGAGGTCATGAACCCGAGGCAGCAGAGTGGCCGCCAACTCTTTTCTGCCGGCGACATGGCGCAACTTGGTGTAGCTCAGCGCCTCCCACGCCTGCGCTTCCGCGCTGAGATAGCGCTCAAGCTGCTCCGGCGTGACAACCAGTTCGCCTTCCTTGCCGTGCGGCCGCAACCGCGCGTCCACCGCAAAAATCGATCCTTCCCGCGTGTACACGGCCAGGGCATGCACAAGCTTCTCCGCGGTGATACGAGCCATTTCCGGATCGGTATCTGCCGCGCGTAGAAAAAGCAGATCAGCGTCTGAAGCGATATCGAATTCCCAGGTACCCAGGCGGCCAAGCGCAAAGACGGCCAGACTGTCTTCTCCTCCGGCCATTGCCAGCGCCTGGCGAATGGCTGCATCGGCCAGCACAGAGCTCTCCCGCATGGAATCGAAAGCCGGACGAGGCACAAGCACGTCGCGCGCCGCGATGGAGAACGAGCCTCTGCGGAAACTGCGCCGCAGTTCGCCCAGAGAACGTACCTGCTCAACGGAGATGCCGCTCGCTGAAGCTGATCCGGGCAGGAGATCCGCATTGGGGCCGAGATCATCCAGTACGCGGATCGCATCAGGATGGCGAACCAGGATATCCGTCAGATAATCGCTGAACGCAAACAGCGCCGTGGTCTTTTCCACGGCCTGAGGATTTTTCAGCAGGTCCGCATAACGATCGGACCCGGTCATGGCGGAACTCAGGAATCGCTGCAGGTTTCTCCGCGTATGTATCGGATAACTTCGGCGGGCGATTTCCTCGATTGCGGGCGAATCCTGGGCAATCCGTTCCAGCACCTGCTCAAACGACATCTCGCGGACGGAGCCGGCGGAAGGCTCAGGCAGGCGCTCCTCCGCCTGCTTCTCACGCCGCCGCTGGCTGAAGATGATCCGGTCATAAATCTCCGCCACTCTTTCCATGTGCGCGCGCGTATTTTTAAGGAGGTCAAAAGGTTCCTGTGCGCCGGCCGTGCTCACGGCCCGCTGCACAATCAAGAGCGACTCACGATCCGCAGGCAGGCTGTGCAACTGCCGCCCGCGCTGAAGCTGCAGCCGGTGCTCCACGCGCCGCAGAAATTCATACGCCTGCGTGAGTTCGTGAAAAGCCTTGCCGCTGATGTGGCCCTTATCGTGGAGTTTCTGGAGTGAGAAGAGCGTCCCTCCCGAGCGCAGCCACTTCTCTTCCCCGCCATAAACGCGCTGAAGGCACTGGACGAGGAATTCGATATCGCGTATCCCGCCCCGATCCAGTTTCACATCCGGACCCGCACCGTCAGCGGCAAGCGCGCGCGGACGGCGCCGCGCCGTGATGCGTTCGCGCGACCGCAGGGCCGTATCGATGGCGGCGAAGTTGAGGTTGGCTGAATAGACGCGCGGCTGCACGCCGGTGATGAATTCGCGCGCGAGCGCCTGAGCGCCTGCTGAATATCGAGCCTTGATCAGCGCCTGCAGCTCCCAGTCGTGCGCCGAGTGTGTGTAGTATGCAAGCGCCTGGCGCAGGCCGGAGGCCAGCTCGCCCTGACCGCCTTGCGGACGAAGACGCAGATCGATGCGAAAGACGGCGCCTTCCGCAGTGGCGCGACAGAGAATGTCTGTGAATACCTGAGCCAGGCGGGTAAAGTACTCGCGTGCCGCCCAGGAATCATCATCATCGTTGAACAGATACAGAAGGTCCAGGTCAGAGCTGTAATTGAGCTCATTGCCGCCGAGCTTCCCCAGGGCGAGAACAGCCAATTGAGATTCACTCTCGCCCCGAACCCCGGACGGCGGCCCTCCAAAGCGGGCGCTCATTTCTGACTGTGCTGCCTGCAACGCGCCTTCGAGGATAATGTCAGCCAGCGCGGAGAGTTCAGCCGTGGTCTCCGCCAGCGTCGCAATTCCGAGTATGTCGCGCAGGGCAATACGGAGGGT
>JBLMYN010000461.1:0-3760 GCA_050258305.1 Actinomycetota bacterium | reverse complement strand
TTGCCTCGCAAGGGCTGTAGCTGGAGGTCCGTCGCAGCGGCTTCAACAGCTACAGTTGATCCGTCTGGCATCAGCAGCGAATCAAAACGGATTCCCAAATAGCCGGAACGGTCGGCCGCCTCGAGATGCCCAAACGCCTTTGCCCCAGCCGGAACTACAATCTCACCGTTCCGCTCGTAGTTATATTCAATGACCGCCACAACCGGCGTTCTTACCGCGGTTGTCACGGCGGCCTCCAGCCTGGCCCGCAGTCTCGTTCCGGGAGCCAGTCCAATCACCAAATCAGGAACCATAACAGTGGTCTGTGCCCTAGAGGCTTGCGCCGATGCAGGGGCATTTCTCACAAATACCAGAGATGCCTTGTCCAATGAGTCTTGCTCGCTCTTAACGGTAGCGTTGATCGGTGATGCTGCGGGAGGTTCGGTATTGTTCGCTGGCTGAGCCTGGGGCCGATAGGGAGCGGGCTGCCACTGCTGAGCGGCATTGAATGGGGCTACGCTGGCGAGATCGTGTCCCGCACTCGGCTTCGGTTGTTTGGTGGCTGTATGAGCGATCTGGTCGGGACTGACCTGACTTCCGTCCGTCTCTTGGGCGGGTGTCCTGCCGGTTTCCATGATGGGCGTCATGCTAGCAGGGGAATGGTCAGCATTTTCAGATTGCGTTTGAGAGGGGCCGCTCTTCGGCGCTGGTGCCTTCTTGGCCGGCGAGTACTGATGCGAGATGCCCTGAAATGCCAGCAGGAGGATGACGACGACAAGCCCCGCCCCGATGGCCAGAATACGGCCATTGTCTTTCAAGGATGATTTCGGCTTTTCCTTTTGAGGCACGTAGGGAGTTGTGGCGGTCTCAGCTGGCGGAGGACTGGAAACTGCTGGTTGCGGTGTTTGTTCTGCTACTTGCGTTCCATGGAATCCGTTTTCTTGATTTCGATTCATTCGACACCTCCTTGACTTGCGGTTGTGAATGGGACAGGCAAAAGAATGGGACGGTCCACCTGGTCAGCCCGCGCCAGCTGCAGTTCGAGCCTTTCAGTTGATTCTTTGAAGGCCGGGCGCTCGAAGGCCACAACGCCGTCGGCCCGTTCTCCAGGCGCAAGCCGGCGGCTCGTCATGCGGTATTCACTGATCGGGATGGGCTCAGCCTTGATCTGCTTGTCTTTTTTGCCACGCGCCGAACCAACCAACTGAATTTGTGGCGGTAATAGTTCAATCGTCTGCTTTGTGTTATTCAGGATTGAAAATCCAACAATCGTCTCGTGACCCCTACTGACGGATGCTCCTACAACGGCATGCAATTCCTTGCCTTGCCATGCGGGAGCCGATATCCGTTCCTGCGCTTCGAGGGCATCGGCGACTGGGTCTGACTTGTGCCGCGACAAATCGATTGGGGATCCTGGCGGAGCGATTGGACGTGTATCGGCAATCAAGAAACTCTGTATGTCAGCGCCTACCAGCAGGCTCTGCGGAACCCGATATTGCACAAGGAAATCGACTTTGGGATCCTGGTCTGTTTTTCCCGCGCTCACCAAGTGAAGCGTGACTTCCTGCCCGGATTTGGTTGTGATCAGGGCATTGCTTTCGGCTGGTTGCTCTGTAATGGGCTTCAGGAAAACCAGCCGCGGTTCCGAGTCTGAGTGTTCGGCCTTGAAACTCGCGGGATCACCAACCACAACCGAACTGACTGCTTCTGGCAGCTTCACCGAAGTCGTGTAACCAGGAGCAAGATGCAGCAGTGTCACCGTGCCGTCTGCGATTGCTACGGAAGTTACGCTCGGCACCACTTGTGCGTCCTGCGCAGGCGCAATACCGGCATTGAATGTCAGACAAATGGCTAGCAATAGTTGGACTCTCATCGTGTTCTCCCTAAAGTGCTTGCAAGCTTTGCACTTTGAAACTGTTTCTGTCGTTCAAATCGCTCGCGGAGACGGGTCACATAGGCGACCACATCGGGATTGGAGTAGCGAAGGCCCTTGGCCTCGACCACCCGCTCGCCGGCGTAATAGGCGGCTGCAACAAGCCTCAGATCGCCATGAAACCTGGCAATCAAATACGCCAGGTGGCGAACTCCGGCCGGAGATGTTCTGTTGCAGATCACAGCGGTCCTGGACGCCGAGCCTTCTGGCTGTTTCCGGCATGAGCTGCATCAGCCCTACAGCCCCTTTGCTGGAAATCGCACATCTCCGCCATGCGGATTCCTGCTCGACCAAGGCGCGCACGAACTCCACTGGAACGCGGTAGTGCTGGGCGTAAGCGGCAACGTAGTATTCCGCTTCCTGTCTGTCGCCGCTACCCGATGCGGCCCAACATGGCGTTGCTAACGTCAGAATCGCTAGCCAGGTGAGCACCCTCATGACTCGATTGCCTCCTGGCTGTACTGCTGCGCGTCATTGACGAGGCTGGCCCATCCATCGCGCAGCAAGAGCTTTCGCCTGTCGGCTTCGGTTTTGGCCAACAGCGGCAGCAGGATGTCTCGCATTTCCGGCGTAATCTCCTGCTTTCCAAGCACTTCGAGCGCCTGGGCCAGGTCCAACATTTCGGAAATCGACGGAGGTTTCTCCAGGCTCCAGCCGCGAAGGGCCTTTGCCAAGCCGGCCATTCTGCGGTGAAACTCAGGTTTTTGGTTGGGCATTCTCAGTTCAAGAATCCTGGCTTCGCGCTCCGGCGTGGGGTGGTCAATGCGAAGGTAAAAACTACGGCGCCTGAGGGGATCTGAAATTCGCCTTTCCTCATTCGAAGTGAGCAAGACGAAGGGAATGCTCTTGGCCTCAATGGTGCCCAGTTTTGGAATGCTGAGCCGAAAGACGCTCAATATTTCCAATAACATGGCCTCGAATTCCGGGTCCACTTTATCGATCTCGTCGATCAACAACACGCAGGGCTTGGGACATTGGAGGGCTCGCAGGAGTGGACCGGCTGTGAAGAAGTCGAGGCTATGTAGCTCCTGTTTGAGCGGCTCCCATTCGACTGGCCCAGCCTTCGCGCGCATTTCGACTGCGAGCCGCTGCAGAGACTCATCAAATTTGCCTATGGCTTTGTCTTCATTGATCCCCTCAAAACACTGCAATCGCTCAACTTCCGTGTTCGTCGCTCTGGCGACCGCGTAAGCCAGCTCTGTCTTGCCGCTTCCGGGCGGACCTTCCAAGAGAATCGGTTTCTTCAATTCGGACGCCAAGTAAACAGTCGTGGCAGTGATTGGATCGGCGATGTATCCGGTCTGAACCAACCTGTCTTGGGCGTGCTGGGCAGAGGCGAACATGCTTCTTTCTCCTGCCCGGATGTTTCCGACTAAGCCCGGGCACAGGAGAAATACGACGAATGAAAATTTCGGTCAAATTTTCAGCAAATTCGAGGAATTTTGACCGAAATTCCCGGTTCGCTTACAACCCAGCGTTGGAGGTTAATCATGGCGGCACCAGCCAACCAGCCAGAGAAGCGGTTTCTTGGGACCAAGGCGGCAGCGGAGTACACCGGGATTCCGGCAAATACGCTCAGGGTATGGAGATCCCAAGGAGTGGGTCCGAAATTTTACAAACCACGGGGACGTGCATTGTATGATGTGGCTGATCTGAACGAGTTCATCCGCTCAGGTCTCCGTGTCTCCTCTGTGCGCGCAAGCAAGGAGAAAACGCGGAATGTCAGTATTTCGGCGGCATAAGGTCTGGTACTACCTCTTTTACGTCAGTGGCAAGCGGTATCGAGGAAGTACCAAGACTGAAAACAGAAAGGAAGCGCAACGAATCGAGGCCCGGGCGCGGGTGGCG
>JBLMYN010000460.1:0-4723 GCA_050258305.1 Actinomycetota bacterium | reverse complement strand
GTGAATTGCATCTATTATCTGGCCCAAACCGATAGCTCCCTCTGCGAGAAGATGAACGGCGGCGCCCCTCCTTATGGAAAGGGCCTGGCTGGATGGGCAAAAGAGTCACCGACATTCTTGCTGGATAAAATTGATGCTCCGCTCCTTTTGCAGGCGATTTCCGCACCAATTGGAGAATGGGAGATCCTGCAAGGATTACGATGGCTCAAGAAACCGGTAGAAATGATCAATTTCTACCCTGAAGGCGCACACATCCTCGTGCGCCCGCAGCAGCGGCTCCTCTCAGAGCGAAGCGTAGTCGATTGGTATTGCTTTTGGTTAAAAGGAGAGGAGGACCCGAACCCCGCAAAGACAGATCAGTATGCGCGGTGGCGAAAAATGAAAGAAGAACAAAGTAAGGCGGAACCGTACGCTAGAAGTCCCAAGCGTTCCATCCAGCACTGACCATAATCACTTTCTGCTTTCACAAAGCACCGGGCAAGAACACAGGCTCCGCCAGAGTTCTACGTCTCGCTCTCTCACCGGTAACGAAGTCCTCCTAGCACTTCCCTGCCGGGAGGGAAAGAGAAGTTGTTTGTCTATTCATCCAAGTCGTAGGCAGGATTCATATTGCACTGCCCATCCGTGAACTCGATTTGGGTTCCAGGCTTGTCCAGGATAACCTGAATTACAGCGACCGCCGGGCCGAGGTTGTGAACGTCAGGCTTTTTGTAGGTCATGGTGATTTCCTTTCGAGGACAGCATTCGCTACTCATCCAACCCGTAGGCAGGATTGAAACAGCGAAGCCCAGTGGTTGGGTCTATCTCGCCCCAAGGACACTTTGTTTCGAGCGTCTGAATTATATTGACAGCATCGCAGATACTTTGAATTTCAGGCTTCTTGTATGTCATGGTATTGTCCCTTTCACCCATTCGTTCTCGAGATCTTTAGCTCCTGTTGAGCTCACAGGTAAGCGTTTGTCGGCAGCACCACTCGCCTCCAGGAGCGAAGCACGCTTACTCATCCAGATTGTATGCAGGGATGAAATCACGTCTCGTAGTGACGGGGTCGAACTGTGGGGCTACAGGCACCTTCCCGAGTAGCTGAATTACACTGGCCGCATCACCGAGTCTTTGAACTTCAGGCTTTCTGTATGTCATGGTAGTTTCCTTTGGCTCATTCGGTTCTCGATGTTTAGTGATTTGCTGTGTTTCTCACAGGCCCAAAAAGCCGCTCCCGGCAGCGATATTGGCTGCCGGGAGCGATCAATGCCTACTCGTCCAAATCGTAAGCAGGGTTGAGATCGCGCATGCCGTCCCCGGGGTCGTGTTCGCTTCCAACCTTTCCCACAAGCTGGATTGCGCTGGCAGCATTACCAAGGTTTTTAATTTCCGGCTTTCTGTATGTCATGGTATTTTCCTTTCCTCATTCGTTCTCGATGTTTAGTGATTTCTGTGTTTCTCGCAAGCTAAAAAGCCGCTCCCGGCAGCCACTGGCCGCCAGGAGCGATCAATGACTACTCGTCCAAATCATAGGCTGGGTTGAAATCGAAGGGTTGTCCAGTGGCCGGATCTGTCTCGGTGGACTTAACCTTGATGCCCAGGGTCTGAATTACACTCGCTGCTTCGCCGAGGAGGCTGACTTGAGGTTTTGTGTGGTTCATGACGTTTTCCTTTCATCGATGTGCGTTAACTACATGCATGCTACGTAGTCCGTATGAAAAGCTATTTTGTGCTACTGCTTCACGACTTACTCCCGACGAGAGCCGTTGACTGGTGTGGATTAGAAGAGGATTTGATTGTCAGATGATGATGGGCTCCTGGCTGTGATCGGATGAGATGGTGCCGCAACGCGCTTCCCAGCCAATATTCAAGGGAGAGGGTTTGCAAAAGCCTTACTAGTTGTGGGGCATTACCGCTCTTGGCCGCCATCAATGCATTTCGAAGCTGTAATTGATCCACATACCCGTGGGCGGCGACCGCTGAGGAAAGCAGGACCTGATCGAGTCCCTGCCAGTCATTTGCCAGAGCCAGTATGGGGCGTCGAGCAGCGGTTCCCTTGGTACGGCGCATAAGGATCTCGTCGGGCACCAAGCCCTTCAGCGACCGTATCATTAGTGATCTGCGCTCCCCAGGACGAAGGATTTGGCTTCGCGGAATACTAAGGATGAATTCGACCAACGTCTGGTCCAAATAGGGATAGCGAAAATCTTCAAGCGTTAAGCCGCGCGATAGAGCTTTAGCCATTTTGCCGGACATGGCCACAACTGTTCGGGCAACCTCCTGGCGGCTAGGCAACCAAAAACCATATCGATTCTCCGGGCCGAGTTGGCGCTGTGGCATCCCATACGCGGCCGAAAACTCCGAGCTAAGCCAAGGGGCAGTCTTGGCTTCTTTCATGACGCGCGCCTTGACCCAGGCGGGGGCGAGCAGGGTGCCTGCCCCAAATGCAAGATGGATCCAGGGCCTCCTCTTGATGAGGCTCCAGGCAATGGTCCGGCGCATGAACCGCAGTGGCCGCATCTGAACAATCAAATCAGCTAGCTCGGGGCGGGGTTCAGGCACGCCGCCAAGCATTTCGTCGCCACCGATTCCGCAAAGGCGAACGGTATACCCTCCGCTCTGCCAGATCCTGGAGCGTTCAAGCTCCAGTTCTGTGGGAGAGCCGAGGCCACCCGGAGCGACTACGAAGAAATCTGTGCGGGGTAAAATTGACTCTGAATAGTTTGCAATATTCAGGTGATGCCCGGCCCGCCCACGCTTATTTTCTACAATTGTGAAGTGTTGCAGATCATCGCCATTCGGCTCACCGAGATCGTAATGAGAGAAGGTGTCAAGGCGCGGTGTTTCGGCGCCGTCTTTCGCCAGGATGTCATCTGCCATGCACACAATGGACGAAGAGTCCAAGCCCCCGCTGAGGTCAGCGAGAATTGGAGAATCAGAGCGCAGCCTCCGGCGTACCGCCTGCCGGAAAACATGGCGGAAGTGCTCCTCGTATTCGGCATCCGTTTTGTAGCGGATTTCTAGTTTTGGTTTGAACTTGAAATGCGCGTAAGAGACCGCTTGTCCCGCGTGAACGCGGACGAACTGTCCAGGCTCAACACTACGGATCTGTAAATACGGCGTACGTCCCGGTGATGGGTTGGAGGCTAGATAGCCGGCAATATATTCGTCATCAAGATCAAACTGGTCTCCAGATTCAAGGACTAACGCTTCCAGATCGGTGCACCACGTGACGCTTTCACTCTTCAGATAGTAGTGAAGATGCTTGATGGCCATGTAATCAATGGCCAGGATGAGCGTCCTCTCCGTGGGGCTCCAACCTGCGAATGCCCAGTCACCAATAAACTTTGCGAAGCAGTCAGAGCCCCAGCGGTCGAAGGCCGCGGCGACCACATCCACGTCGGTCATCATGACGCTGGGACGGTCCGTGAGCTGGGCTGCCAGCTCTTCGCGATTATCGAGGCGTCCATCCCAAGTAATGATGTTACCTGCCGGGGAGGTGTGCGGCTGCCGTTCCAGGCGCGACTCGCTGGTTGTGTTGAAAGGCCGGTACAGCATTGCAATGGAGCGATCAAAGAACGTGCTCTCTCCATCCGGACCATACTTGGCGAGACGCCGACTGTAACTCTCAATAAGAGCTCGATCAGCCGGCCGGCCATCAAAGTTCCAGATTCCTGCCTGGACGCTCATAGGATTCTCCTTCAGCAACGCTCCCAGACCGTGTACTTTGCCTGGACATTCGATCGCTCGTTGACTGCGCAGCCATTCACTTCTACCCACGCGTGTGCAAGAAATGGTGTCTTTTGGGCTCCCAGCACCATCGCGGCCGGTATCCCGTTGCTGCGCATCAGGCATGTGGTTACGCTCGCACGTTGCAGGCACAGCACTTGCTTGGGGTACCAGATACAAGCCAGATTGACTGCATGAGCGATGTCGTCAACCAGTTCATTGTCTCGGGTCTTTGGGGTAGCAACTTTCCAATGCTCAACCAAACCACGGGTCGTCTTGAATCTGCCTGCAAGAAGGACCACGTCATACACAATCAACCCAAACAACGCTTGAAAGAACAGCACAGGCTTTTTCATGACCAAGTCTCCGGGATTTTCAGATCTAATTCGTGACAGAGAAACAGCAACCTGTCCGTCAAGGCCTCAATGCGGGTTGTTAAAGGCTGAATGGGCACGTGGCCCCACGCGGGCTTGTAGTCGAGCAAGATCGGATGGTTGGAAACATTGGAGGCTTGCAGACGTGCGGCCATTTTCCGCGTGTGCATGGGATTGCAGCGGGTATCGGCATCTCCCGAGATAAACATAACTGCCGGATAGGCGACGTTTTCCTGGATACGGTGGTAAGGAGAGTAACTGTATAAGGCGCGAAAATCATCAGGAAGGTCTGCTGAACCCAGTTCTTCAATCCAGTAGCTGGCCAAGTCGAACTTGTGATACCGCAGCATGTCCAGGAGCGGCCCCAAACACAGAACCGCTGTGAACAGCTCAGGCCTCTGGGTAAGCGCTGCCCCGACGAGGAGGCCGGCGTTCGAGCCGCCGCCAATGCCAATCCTGCCGGGTTCCGCTATTTTTTCCGCCAGCAGCCATTCCGCGGCACACACGAAATCATCAATTGCCGTCTGCCGTCTGTGCCGTTTGGCTGCCTCATGCCATTCCTTGCCGAACTCCGCTCCGCCGCGTACATTAGCCACGGCGAAAACACAGCCGAGTTCCATCAGGATGGTGGCGTAGGC
>JBLMYN010000459.1:0-8126 GCA_050258305.1 Actinomycetota bacterium | reverse complement strand
GGACAGGAAAAATCACCACACCTTCCAGCCGCTGTTGTATCAGGTGGCCCTCGCCGTCCTGTCTCCTGCTGAAATCGCCTCACCCATACGAAATGTGCTTCGTCGGGCAAAGAATACTGAGGTCCTTCTGGGTGAAGTCACAGGCTTTGATTTGAATAAGCGGCTGGTTCACACCCGGACCCTGAAGCTGCCGTATGACTATCTCGTTGTCGCGGCGGGAGCCACGCACGCGTACTTCGGGCATCCGGAATGGGAGCAGTACGCGCCCGGGCTGAAGACGATTGAAGATGCCACGGAAATCCGCGGCCGCGTGCTGCTGGCCTTTGAGCAGGCGGAGCGCGAAGCCTTTGCCCGTCGTGCGACGCCGTCTTTGAACTTTGTAGTGATCGGCGCCGGCCCTACAGGCGTGGAACTGGCCGGAGCGATTTCCGATATTTCCCGACGCTACATGGAACGTGATTTTCGCAGCATTGATCCTGCGAAGGCCCGGATCACCCTTCTCGAGGGCGGCCCGCGCGTGCTGCCGGCCTATCCTCCTGATTTGTCCGCCAGCGCGGAAAAGCAGCTTCGCCAGATGGGAGTGGAGGTTCGCACCAATGCGATGGTAACCAATGTGGAGCCGGGCCTGGTCACGGTGGGGAATGAAAGAATCCCGGCCTCAGTGATTCTCTGGGGCGCAGGCGTATCGGCTTCACCGCTGGGACGGATGCTCGGCGGCCCCGTTGACAAGGCTGGGCGTGTGCTGGTCGGGCCTGATCTGTCCATTCCCGGCCATCCTGAAGTATTCGTCACCGGCGACCTTGCGGCAGTGCAGCGGGAGCATCATGACAGGCAGCCTGAAACCCACGTGGCCGTCAGCGACAAAGACAAGGCAGGCAGCCTGGTTCCTGGAGTAGCGCCGGCGGCAATCCAGATGGGAAAATTTGCCGCGCGGCAGGTCCGGCGATCAGTGGCAGGCAAGCCGCGAGAAGAGTTTCACTATTGGGACAAAGGCAGCCTGGCCACGATCGGGCGTTCCCGTGCCGTGGCCGATTTCGGCAAGCTGCACATTTCTGGATATTTTGCCTGGGTATCGTGGTTATCGATCCACTTGTTCTTCCTGATCGGCTTTCGCAACCGCCTCATGGTGATGGCGGAATGGGCATGGGCTTATATCACCTACAACCACGGCGCGCGCCTGATCACCGAGCCCCGGGCGGCTGTTGCGGATGAAGAACCTAGAGCCAGAGCAGGATAGCGACCGCCGCAGCCTGTTGGCGAGGGCGGTCTTCGGCGCGACCTCTATTTATCGCGGTCCATGCGCGCGTCGCGATCCTTGCGGGTCTTTTTCTTGGCGCGCTTGCGCGCGAGGGCCTGTTTTACACGAAGCTTTTCACCCGGTTTCAGGTAGTAGGAGTGGCGCTTCACTTCCTTGATGATGTCTTCCGCCTGTACCTTGCGCTTGAAACGGCGCAGAGCGTTCTCAATGGACTCGCCTTCCTGTAGTCGCACTTCTGCCAAAATGATCTCCCGGTGCCGTAAAATGGCACACTTAAAGATTACCCTATATTGAGCCGGCTGTCTTTTCCGAAACTGCCGCGGGACCGCGGTATGGCGCTTCTGCTTTGGGTTCGCTGGGGCGGTCCAGGCCGCGGCATCAGCGAATGTTTTTCGCGCTTTTCTCGATCTCCGCGCCGGTGACTTTGAGGACCTCAACGGGGCCAGCTCTGGTGAGTGCAGGAAGCAGAACGCTTTCCCTAGCGCGAGTCTTTCTGCCTTCCCGGTGTCTAAACTCTTCGAGATTTATGCCGGACGATCATTGATAATGTCTGCTTTTCAGCGGGAGGCGCCATGCGCGTGAGAATTGGTGTATTCCTCATCTGTATTCTGCAGGCAATTGGGCTTGCCCAGACGCCGAAACAGCCAACAGTCACTCTGATCAAGGCAGGCCGTCTGCTTGATGTCCGAACCGGACAATATCTTTCCGGGCAGGCGGTGCTGGTAGTGAATGGGAGGATTCAGGAAGTTGGCCCGCTGGAGCAGGTCCGGAAGCATGCCGGAGAACGCGCGCAGGTGCTGGATTTAAGCCGGGCCACGGTGCTTCCGGGGCTGATTGATTGCCACGCGCACCTGCTCGATGCCATGCCCGCCCAGACAGGAGGGGAGAGCCTGCTGATCACGGTTGCGGGCATGAGCCCATCGGAGCGCGCGCTTCTGGGCGCGCATATGGCGCGCGAGGATCTGGAAGGCGGCTTTACCACGGCGCGCGTGGTCGGCCATTCCGGGATCGATGGAGACGTGGCCCTGCGCGACGCGATCAACGAGGGTTGGGTCGAAGGACCGCGCATTCTTGCCGCAGCCAGAAAGCTGACGCCGCCCGGAGGACAGGCAATGCGATTGAACTACGCCGTCGCCGAGCCGATCCTCAAGCAGGAATACCTCCAGGTGGGCAGCGCGGATGAAGGCCGCAAAGCTGTGCGCGAGAACCTCTCCTATGGAGCGGACCTGATTAAAGTCGTTGCGGACGCTGATGACCGCTTCATTACGCCTGAAGAGATGAAAGCCATTGTGGAAGAGGCGCACCGCTCAAAGAAGAAAGTTGCCGTGCATGCCACTACAGTCACGGGCATTCAAATCGCGATTGATGCGGGTGTGGATTCCGTAGAGCATGGCGACGATATCACCGATGCGCAATTGAAAGAAATGCGGGACAAAGGCATTTTTCTTGACCTTACGCCAACTCTCTATGGATCACGCATGCGTGCCTGGCTGGAAAAGTCGGTCGTGCTTTCGCCTGAGGACGAGGCGGGGCTTGCAGCGTTTGAGAAGCATCAGGCGCAAACAGTGCCCGCCATGGTGCAGCGCGTATTGAAATCGGGAGTAAAGTACGCGGCCGGTTCCGATATGTGGTTTGACTATCCGGGAAAGACGCGCGGCGAGGCCTCGGCGCAGGAGTTCGGGGCCTTGCACGAACTTGGGATCCCGCAAATTGACGCGATCCGCGCCGCGACTATCAACGCGGCCGAACTGATCGGCTGGCAGGATCGGGTGGGAACCATTGAGCCGGGCAAGTTCGCCGATATCATCGCCGTATCCGGAGATCCGCTGCAGGACATTACGGAGCTAGAACGCGTGCAGTTCGTAATGAAAGGCGGCGTGGTGGTGAAAAATGATTTGGCGAAGAAGTGAGCAAATCAATCTGCCCTCGTTGCTCGCGCAGATCAGCAGTGGTGTGGAGTCGAGGCGCTGAACGAATTCGGTTACAATGGAGATCAGTCGGGGCGTAGCGCAGCCTGGTAGCGCACCTGCCTTGGGCGCAGGGGGTCGGAGGTTCAAATCCTCTCGCCCCGACCAATTCACATCAGTTCTTCCTTTCAATGTCTTGCAGCCATACCCATTCCGCACTTTTGAACTGATCTATCAGGATAGATCCGTGGAAATGCCTGTTTCGATAGCGATTTCGGGTTGTGTTCAGTCCGGCAGCGGAAATATAAAGAAGCCGAGATATGCTTTTCCATTAAGCCAGAGGTCTTCGCCTTTCATAGTCTTGAGGTCGAAGTAAATCGCGCAGAACGGCTCAAGATCCCGGGTCTCGATGAAGTGGCCCTTGAATGGCCAAGACTGCCAAAAATGCCTGCGCGGGATCGTGCGCCCGTAGATCATTATTCCGCCTTCCCAGGGTATGGCTTCGTAAAGATTGAAAACGTCGGTCTTACCCAAGTCCACCTTCCGGCCATCCCAGTAGAGATCGTGGTGCTTGATAGAGAGGTGTGGAAGCACTGAGTGCAGTCGCTCCCATTCGGCAGACGCTTTCTCGTCGGCATCAGTAATGACGGCCACATGCCCATCCCATGCCACCTCTCTTTTGCGGGCACGGGTGCAAACCTCGTCGCTCACCAAGCGCCCATCACGTATCCAGACCGCCCGACAATGGGAAGTGTCGCCCATCAGCACACGGGGTGGCATTCCTTGCGGCACAGGTTGAGCTAGGCCGATTTGGGGAACACAGATGATGACAAGGAGAAGGCACCTGATTCTCATAGGGATTCGATTATCTCGCCGGAATAGCTGTTGGTAAATCGCCATCACAGTCAGCAGGGGCAAAACTCGGGCGCAAATGCCGTGCTTGAGGCGAATTACGTGCACGGAAGTTTGAAAAATCGTCTGCCAAGGCCGGCCGATTTTTCATCCTGCTGTTCAGCGGCGCGCGCCCTGCGGGAAGTGGCCGTCAGCCAAAACTCTGGTACCTCTTCCAGACCTCGGGCCACGGCAGTCTGGGCGCCCCGCAGACAAAGATGTCAGGATGGTCTTTGCTCTCTTCGTTCTCGACCCCTAACGAATTGCCGTTGTGACCTGCGAGACGACAGGAGGTAAAGATGCGATCGGCAGATTCCTGTGAGAGACCCAGGACGATGAGCTTGCCCGGCGGCGGCGTGGGATATCCGCGCAGCCAGGCGGAATTGGTAGTGCTGATGGGCGGCGGCAGGTGATAGGGGCGTCCGAGGATCTCAATGGCGCCTTGCTCGCCATAGTTCCCGACCACGATGCCGAGGTCCTTCTGCTGCGCTGGCGGCAAAGAATCGCGGATGGCGGCAACAGTTTTCACCAGCTCATCCCAGCCGATTTCCTCGCGCAGTTCGCCATTATTGCGGAGAGCAAAGTCTTTCAGCCGTCCGCTGGATTGCCAGGGCAGAATCGCCATGGAAGCGAACACGCCCCAGGCCAGCAAGGCGAGCAGATACACGGTCCAAACGGCGGAGCCCCAAAATCGCGGCAGGCGCCCAAGCCAGCCGGCAATGGTTACCGCGCCCATGGCAAACAGCATGGGATATGCGGCTCCGGTGTAGTAGTGGCGGCCCTTGCTCAGCCAGAAAAACGCGACCGGGAAAAGCCACATCCAGAGGAGCGCCCGGTATTTCGAGCTGCGCAGGAATCCGAACAGGCCGGCGATCCATAGCGGCAGAGAGTACCGGTTGGCACAGAGAAAAAACTGACCAGCCCAGTAGCCTTCAGCGCGGCCTTCTCCTACGTCCCGTTTATGGATGTGCTGCAGGAAGTGCAGTGAGATGAAGTCGTGTTGGAACTGCCAGATGAGGTTCGGCAGGAAGATGAGAAATGCCAGCCCAACTCCCATCCAGAACCAGCGGGTCAGGGCGTACCGGCGTGCCTTGGTCAGCAGCAACCCCAGCACGATCCCGCCTGCGTAGAACACCATGGTGTACTTGGTGAGCAGCCCGAGACCAATGAGAGCGCCAATGGCAAGGCACCAGCGGGGATCTTCGGTCTTCAGCATGCGGATGACGAAGTAGGCGATCAGCACCCACCACAGATAGTCGAACGTGGTGTATTGAAACTCAGTGCCCTCAAACAGCGCCAGCGGGGCCACCGCAGTCGCCAGGGCCGCTGCAACCTGGGCCCAGCGGTTTCCGCCGAGTTCACGCGCCATCAGTCCGGTGGCGAAAATGGCCGCG
Organism: Actinomycetota bacterium; assembly: GCA_050258305.1. Taxonomy (GTDB): domain Bacteria; phylum Acidobacteriota; class Terriglobia; order Terriglobales; family Acidobacteriaceae; genus Angelobacter. Next base: position 2,676 of record JBLMYN010000459.1, on the reverse strand, counting down.
CTTTGCGCGATCACGGAGAACAGGCGCAATCCCACCATGGAGGTCCCGAAGAGCGCCATTGCGATCCGCTCGACAAAAGGCGTGAAAGGCGGGTAGGCGACGTAGCCCCAGTCCAGGTGCAAAGCATCGCTGAGTGTCTGGAGTTCATCGCGATGAAAACCGTATCGGCCATTGGTGAGCAGATGCGCAACCGCAATGGCAATCGCGATGGCAGCGACGGTCCATGTGGCTGGCCGGGGTTGTACTTCCGGCTGCGTGGCTGTGAGCACCGAGCTGGTCGAAGTCATGAAAAGGTCATCCGAAACAAATCGCTCCCTGTTTGACGCGCAGGGAGGAGATAAGTATAAGAAAGCAGCGAACCGCGCCACCCGAGCGGGGATGGAGCCGGTGCCGGACTGGCGGGAGGCCTTGATTGTCGATGAAATCCTCTCATCGCTATTTACGTTTCGCAGTCATTGCGCGCAACTGCTGGATGTCACGTCCAACGGCCGCAGAAAAGCCCGAAAATCGTCTGCCAGGTCCGGCCACCGCAGGTTCGAAATTGTCAGTCAGGGCCGGCATTTCCTTTCCTTCATGAAAACAACTTTCCCAGAGCGCGGCCCGCCCTGCGGCAAGTTTATAAAAATAACTCTTACAGGTCACGACGGGTTTCTCCGCCCGTGCTTACCGGGAGTGCAGTCACTCGTCTAAAGAACCGTCTCAGTGTCTTCGAGCCAAATATGGTTTCAGGGAGCCGGACGTGAAAAGACTGATTGCGAACACCGTAACATGCGCGCTCGTCTCGTTGTTCTCCGTGCAGTCGATGGCACAGAATTCTGCGACCAGACTCACGCTGAGTCCTTTGCACGCTGCGCTCGCGCACGCCAATCGGAAGGGCGAGCACTGGATCGGAACGTGGGCGACAGCCCCACAGCACTTCGTACCGGGACAACTTCAGACCTTCCAGAACCAAACCCTGCGCCTGATCGTGCATACCAGCGTTGCCGGTACGAAAGTCAGAATAAAAATTTCAAACATTTTTGGTAATCAGCCATTGCTGATCGGCAGCGCACACATTGCGCGCCGGGCTTCCGGCGCTGACATCGACCCGGCCTCCGACCGTGCACTGACGTTTCGTGGGCATGCATCGGCTAAGGTCGCCGCACGATCCATGATCACCAGCGATCCTGTTGAGTTAAATGTAGCGGCCCTCTCCGATCTGGCGATCAGCCTCTTTCTTCCGGAGAGCGCGAAGGCAATGACATCACACAGCCTGGCATTGCAGACAAACTATATTTCCGGGAAAGGAGACTTCACAGCGGCGGCGAGTTTTCCAATTGCCGAGACGATCGTCTCCTGGCCACTCCTGACCGGAGTGGAGGTCGTGGGTTCTCCTCGTGCAGCCGTGATCGTGGCGCTCGGCTCTTCCCTGACTGATGGAGACGGTTCTACCAAGGACGCCAACCGCCGCTGGCCGGACGTGCTCGCGGAGCGGCTGCAGAAGGCAGGAAACTCCGATGCTGAGCTGGGCGTCTTGAACGAGGGAATCATCGGCAATCGCCTGTTAGCCGACAGCGACAGCCCGCGACAAGCCGGCGGTCCACCTCCACTTGGCGCTGTCTTTGCGGAAATTGGCCCGGTACTGGGCCAGTCCGGCCTTGCACGCTTCGAACGGGACGTGGTTGAGCAGGCAGGTGTCAAATACGTCATTGTCGGACTCGGCGTCAATGACCTGCTTTTCCCCGGGGCGTTCATACCAGCGACCGAAAGTGTGAACTCTCAGAACATGATATCCGGCTATCGTCGCCTCATCACGCGTGCTCACAAAAAGGGAATCCAAGTCATCGGCTCGACGATTCCACCCTTTGAGCACGCGATTTTCCGGCGCCCTTTTTTTGGCGGCTTTTACACTCCCGGGAAGGAGCAGGTGCGCGAGGAAGTCAATGCCTGGATTCGCAGCGGGGGTGAATTCGATGGTGTGATTGATTTTGACGAGGCGGTGCGTGACCCGAATCACCCCACACAACTGGCGCCCGCTTACGACAGTGGAGATCACCTGCACGTCAACGATGCAGGAAACGTCGCCCAGGGGAATGTCATCCCCCTTACTTTGTTCGAACGATCATTAAATTAAAACAGAAGGGAAAGCCGGCTGAACTCGCGTTGTCACTGGCGTGCTGGATCTGAGGCTGCGCGCCGCAGAAGAGCCCGACAATCGTCTGCCAGGGCCGGCCGGGATTAACCCTTTCAGACAATGCTCAAATAGTTCCGCGATTTTGCAGTTCCCGACCATCGCCAGACTCCGGATTGTGCCGCCAGAACAGCTCCGCAATGGGCAAGGAGCCGGTCGAGTTTTCGCGCTGCGGAAAACACCACTGCTGTTCGCGACCATGCCGGAGACGTGGCCAGCTAAAAAATTTACGAAATCGGAACAAGCCTTCTTCAGAGATCCCTGCTGCTGGGGCGCTCGGACCTGAGCTGTTACAGCAGAGAAAGCCCTTGTTCTTGTGAGCGGGAAACCCGATGCCCGTTGCACGGCCCAGAACAACTGCGGGTTGCCTTACAAGTGAATGGATTGCGAACCACTTAGAGCCACGCTGCGGCAACGCGGCCTTTCTGCCACCTTCAACGATCAGCGAAACCCCTGCCCGCGAAAGGCTTTACAGGACATGAGCGTGAAAAACAAAGAGCTTTCTA
>JBLMYN010000458.1:0-5930 GCA_050258305.1 Actinomycetota bacterium | reverse complement strand
CGGCGCGCGGATTCAGTTTTCAGGCGGAAGGGCCGCTCGACATGCGGATGGACCCGCGGGAAGAGCGCACCGCCGATCAAGTGGTAAACCGCATGCGCGAAGAAGACCTCGCGAATGTGATTTACGAATTCGGTGAGGAAAGGAGGTCGCGGAGAATCGCCAGAGCCATTGTCCGGGCGCGGCCGATAAGAACAACCGCTCATCTGGCACAAGTCATATCGGCTGCGCTCCGGTCAATGAAACATAACGGGGCTCGGGAAAAGATTCATCCGGCGACCAGGACTTTCCAGGCGATCCGAATTTGGGTAAACCGCGAACTCGACGATCTGCAGGCGCTGCTGGATGCGGCACCGGACGTCCTTCGACCGGGAGGCAGGCTGGTGGTGATCAGCTTTCACTCCCTGGAAGACAGGATCGTCAAAGATGCTCTTCGTGATGGCGCCAAAGCCGGTGTTTACAGGGTGCTGACGAAAAAGCCGGTTGAGGCTGCCGAAGAGGAGATCGATCGCAATCCAAGGTCGCGCAGCGCGAAGCTGCGGGCCGCGGAAAGAGTTTAGTTTTGCTCTTCCCCTGGGTAGGCGGAAGAGAAACGGAATTCCGGGGCGGGCGCTGCCTTCCTTACTTGGGCGAATTTACTTCAGGTCCTTCCTTTTTGAACAGTGGCCGTCCCGGGATAAAGGTTCCCTCGAGAAAAAAGAGGATAAAAACAATGTTTCAAGGAACGATGATTGACGAATTGATCCAGAGCGTGGAGCGCGTGGAGCAGAAGGCGCGCGAGCGGCAGCAGAAAGAAGCTGCCGAAATGGACATGCGGGATTTTCCGCTGCACATGATGAACTGGAGACAGGTGACCGAGGTAGCGTAAATGGCCGCAGGGGCAATGCACATTACGGGAATGATCACTCCGGTGGACACGCGCACGCCCGTGAGGCGGTGCGTAGCCGGAATCACGCCCGAATTTTATTTTCATAAATCCATCGACAACTCACGCCTGGTGAGGGTCTCTGATCCTCGCCGCAGGCGTGAAATCAGGGTATTCTCCGGGACTATGGCGGCGCTGTTCCTTCTTGTTCTGTTCTATGCGTGGCAGCACTTCAGCGCGGTGCAGTACGGCTACAAGATTGAGGCGCAAAAAACGCAGCGCGAGCAACTGGTAGAGCAGAATCGCACGCTGAAGCTTGAGCAAGCGGGGTTGCGCGATCCCGAGCGGATCGATACCCTCGCCCGCAAGATGGGCCTGCAGTCGCCGCAGCCGGGACAGGTTGTGCAACTCGAAAATCAGGATTCCAGCACGCCCGTGATGGCAAGCATCAGGACGGTTGAGGTGGTTTCAGCGCAATAAGAGGGATAAAGCCGGCTCGTCGTTCAGCATGCGCGCAGGCTGAAGATTGGCTTCACCGCGAACATCCCGAAATGCAATTCGGGACAGCTTTGGGCCTCGCGCCCAACTCAATGGCGGACTCTGGAAAACCTGCTGGATCCGCCATGTGTTCATTTTGGGAAATGATCATCTGTGGCTAAGCCATCCTCAAGCGGCAACACTCGCCTGTACTGCATGGCCGCTTTCTTTGCATTCTGGTTTGGGGTCATTGCTGTCCGCCTTGTCTGGCTGCAACTGGTGGACTACGGGGAATACACGCAACGCGCCGCGCGGCAGCAACAGCGCAGCATAGAAGTCTCTGCCGTCCGCGGCAACATCTATGACCGGAACGGCAATGACCTTGCCATGACGGTCAGGGTCGACTCAATTTTTGCTGTCCCTTCGGAAATATCCGACCTCCACAGAACCGCCCTGCTGCTGGGCAGGATCCTCAGAGCAGATCCAACAGAAATCGAGAACCGGATGCGGGCATCGCATGCGTTTGCCTGGGTAGCGCGGAAGGTGGACAACAGCCTCAGCAGCCGTGTTCGTGCACTCAATCTCAAGGGAATCTATTTCCAGAAGGAATCCAAGCGCTTCTATCCCAAGCACGAATTGGCGGCACAGGTGCTGGGCTATGTGGGAATGGATGACGAGGGCCTGGGCGGGGTCGAGCGGGAATACGAAGACCATCTTGCCGGCAAGCCGGGCAGGATGCTGATCAGTATGGACGCGCGCCGGCGGTGGTTCGGGCGTGTGGAGAAAAATCCGGACCCGGGTGACAACCTGGTGCTTACACTGGATGAAAAGATCCAGTACATCGCCGAGCGTGAACTCGAAAAGGCCATGCAGGAGACGCGCGCGGAAGCGGGGACGGTGATCGTCGAAAACCCGCATACCGGGGAAATTCTTGCCCTGGCCAACAGGCCCACCTTTGATCCCAATTTCCTGCAGAAGGCCAACCCCAACTCGCTGAAGGACCGGGCGGTGAGCGACGTTTACGAGCCTGGTTCCACCTTCAAGCTTGTCACTCTATCTGCTGCCCTGGAAGAGAAAGTTGCGCGTCCCGATTCCGTGGTGGACTGCCAGGAAGGCGCCATTGTGCTGAACGGGCTTCGCATTCACGATCACAAGGCTTTCGGCGATTTGACCGTGCGGCAGATCCTGGAGCACTCCAGCGATGTAGGCGCAATCAAGCTGGCACTCAGGCTGGGAGATGAACGCTTCGACCGCTACATTCGGGCATTTGGCTTCGGGTCGCAAACAGGGATTGAGCTTCCGGCCGAAACGCGCGGTCTCGCCAAGCCCGTAAGCCGCTGGTCGAAGGTAAGCATTGGAGCGATCTCCATGGGGCAGGAAATAGGCGTCTCTCCGCTGCAATTGGTCGCCATGGTTTCCAGCATAGCGAATGACGGCGTGTACATTCCGCCCCGAATCGTGGCCGGCACCACGCCGCCGCGCAGTACTCCGCAGTTAATCGCCTTTCATCCCGCGCTGGGCAGGCGAGTGATTTCGCCGCTGACCGCCGCGCACATGAAGAGCATGATGGAAGATGTGGTGTTGCACGGTACGGGACCAAAGGCAATCCTCGACGGGTACAGTTCGGCGGGTAAAACAGGAACGGCGCAAAAAATTGATCCGGCGACCGGGCGGTATTCACATCATCGCCATGTTGCTTCCTTTGTAGGCTTTGCTCCGGTCAATAACCCGGCAATCACCGTCTTCGTAGTGCTGGATTCGCCAGCAACGTATCCGCTGGATGAAGGCGGCCAGGTAGCCGCTCCGGTCTTTGCCCGCGTCGCACAGCAGGTGCTCGCGTACCTGAACGTCCCGCACGACGTCGAACTGGAAGACTCGCGCAGGCTTCAGCTCATGGCCAGAAACAGCAAAGAGGACCTGAACGAAGCGGCCCCGGACCACATTGACGACGAAGCTGAAGTCGCACAGGATCTTGGGCCGCCGGCGGGGCAGCAAACGACGGCGCCCGCTCCGAAGTCTGAACCCGCCGTCATGGCCCCGAAAACCCGGACTGTGGCATTGCCGGTGCACGCGCTGAGTCCCGCGCCAGTTCCTCCGTCAGCACCCTCTGGTGGCACAGTGGTAGTCGATACAGCAGGGGGTATAGCAGTTCCGGACTTCCGCGGCAAACCTCTGCGTACCGCGTTTGAGGAGGCTGAATCGGCCGGCATTGAACTGGAAATCAGCGGCAGTGGCGTAGCACAGGATCAATCACCGGCGGCGGGAGCACGAATCCCTCCCGGCGGACACGTGACGGTACGGTTTGGGCGCTAGCCTTTGCAATTTTAAGTTTCAAATTTGAAACTTAAAATTTAGATGAACATTTCCTCGTCCTGCTCCACTCCGGCGCGGTGGGACGGCTTCCTTGATCGGGCCGAGCGCAGTATGCTCAGGCCGGCGCTCACAGCCTGAACAATGGCCTGAACGCGGCGGACGGGGGAAAGAACTTTTGTCTCCAGTATCTCGCTGGCTGTTTCGATCTTGCCCATGGTATTGCCGACAAATTCATCCATGCGGATGGCGTGAAGACGCGCTCGCTCAACAATCTCGCCGGTAGCTTCGGCCATCTGGGAAACGTGCGCGCGCACGGTTGCGCTGGATTCAGCAAGATTGCTGGTGATTTCGGCAATCTTGGGCTGGGCCTCTTCCAGAATGGCGCCGGCGGTCGTGAGCAAGGGGCTCGCTTGCTGCTCGAGACGGCCGGCAATGCCTTCCACCCGCGAGGCGGTTTGCCTCATGGCGACATAGAGGGCAATCAGGATTCCCATCTGAACGACGATGGCAACCGCCGCGACGACTACGAAGATGGCGACAGTGGTATTCACTTAGAACCGTGACCTTCAGGAATTTTTTTTGCCTTCGGCGACTTCACGGTAGGCCTGGCGGGTGGCTTCCACCGCGGAACCGAACTGCTCCTTGCCACGCGAGACCACGTCTTTGCCCCGATCCACCCACTGGTTGACGGTTTCGCGAGCGTCCCGCCCGCGCGTCTTGATGTATTCCCGGCCCTCCTGCGCGCTGCTCATGAGGGATTCACGCGTTTCCCGTCCTGCACGGGGCGCATAAAGAACGCCCAGAAGAGCGCCGAACCCCAGGCCGGCGAGAAACCACATGAAATTGTTGCCGCTGTCGCGATCAGACATTGCACAACCTCCAGAAAGAGCGATGGTACCATCCGGCGGCGGAGCAATTCAAATGACCACGGTCGCACTCCTGTTCCGCGGCTTGCAGGCCGCCGGCCATCAGGATATTTCAATTTTCTTCGGGAATGGTTTCAATGGCGCCTCCGGCCAGCTTCCAGATCACGCCGTGGCGGACGGGCAGAGAGAGGCGCTCCCTGCGCGAGAGCCCAACGTATTCGCCGCGGATCATGCGCGTGGTGATGCCGTGTGATACGGCAATGATCGCCCCGCGTTGCTCCACCAGCCATGAGCATACGCGGTCCCTGAAATTTTCGTAGGTTTCTCCTCCCGGGGCCTGAAACCACCACTCGGCATTCAAGTCGCCGCCGATCACGCCGTTCCACCGGGCATTAACCTCGCCCCGGGTGAGCCCTTCCCAACCGCCGAGCGTCATTTCCCGCAGGCGCGGATCGACCACGGGCTCCGGGCCAGAGAGATATTGGCGAAGAATGGCCGCCGTCTGGCGCGCCCGGCCAAGAGGGCTGACGTGCATCGATAGCTGACGCTGCCCAACCCGCGCGGCCAGAATCCGGCCGAGTTGTTGCGCCTGCTCACGTCCGCGTGCAGTGAGAGACGAGTCTTTATGACCCTGCAGCCGGCCTTCCTTGTTCCACTCTGTTTCTCCGTGGCGAAGAAGATAAATCTCAACGCCTGGATGGATCCCGTGCATTCCCATGCCTCTCGACAAACTATAAACGAATACGCCTGCGGCACAGGTCCGGCAATGTGGTGGATGCAACTATTTCCTTTGATGGGAGGGGGGCAAGCCGAAAGCACGAGCAGAACGTTCAAGGTTCAGGTGAGGCGATTAGTCAAAGCCCCAACCTGATATAGCGCCGCCGGCATACCGGAGGATGGTGGCTGCCGGTCCCTGCCAGCCACCGTGATGCCTGCAAAATAACATGGTGGATGCTGCGCTGCAGCATCGCCGCTTTCAGTAGAAGTCCGTTCAGAGCCGAAGGTGAAGAGGGCGCAAAATCTACGGGACGGGCCTGGGAGCAGAACCAGAGATCGTGGGTCGAAGGATCGAGCCCAAGTCTCCTGATCGTGTTACATATCTCGCACTGCATTATCGCCTTTGCCCTTCTTTATTACTAGACACGCTCGCGCCCACAAAGTTTCATTACAACGTGAGATGCTGCCATTGTTCAGGGCGTTTTCCGGTCGCGAAGGGCGCATGACATTCCAGCCACTTAATGAATAGTGCAACTTGTGGCGGCAGGAAGCAGTGACCCCTATCACTGTCGCCGAGGGGGGCGTGAGTCGTGTGTCTTCCCAGCCAAAGAACCCACCGGTGTCGAAACGGACGCACGCCAACGATAGTGTTTCAGGTTTGGACGCCCCTGGAAGCCGCGACCGGTGACCTCCGT
>JBLMYN010000457.1:0-20602 GCA_050258305.1 Actinomycetota bacterium | reverse complement strand
GTTTTAGGATCTGCATGCACAATGGTGGGCAGGTCATGGGCGTTGATCTCGCGCAAGCTGGTCGAGCAGACAATCGCGGACGGCGTGTCATATTCAAGCATGGTAAGCGCGTAACCGGATTGTGTGCTGTGGATCACTTCAAAACCTTCCTGCTTCAGAGCATCCGTGACCCGCCGGGCAAAAAAAACGTTGGCATCGATTAACAGGATCTTGGCGGATGCGCCGGCAGAGTTCATCACAGCGCCCCCGCACGCGAGTATGTGTGCGAAGCCACTTTCTTTTCCACGGCCGTGTAGATCGCTTCAATGGGAAGCACCTGATCCACGGATCCGGTCTTAATCGCCTCCTGGGGCATCCCGAAGATCACGGCGGTGGATTCGTCCTGCGCAATCGCATGGCCGCCGGCCGCCTTGACCAGCTGCACGCCTTTGGAACCATCATTACCCATTCCGGTCAGGATCACGGCAACCGCGTTGGGGCCGCAGTAGGCCACAACGCTTTCCATCGTCAGGTCGGCGCAGGGACGATATCCGCTGATTCTGGGACCATCATCAAGAACAATTCTGCCCGTAGCGGAAACACGCAGGTGATGAGAACCGGGACAAACGTAAACCTGTCCCGGCACCACGATTTCACCGGCTTCGGCCTCTTTTACCTTGATCTCAGAAGCATCTGCAAGCTGCTTGCTGAACTGAGCGGTAAAGTTTCCCGGCATGTGTTGCACCACAACAATGGCGCCGGGAAAATCGGCGGGAAATTCGGGAATGAGCTTCATCAACGTAGCCGGGCCGCCTGTGGACGACGCGATCACAACGATAGGGAACTTCCCTGCTCCGCGATTTCCACCTGGCTCGCCCGTGGAGCCGCCATTAGCTCTGTCTGGCTGGACTGCGGCTGGTGCCGAACCTGCAGGGGCAGGCTTCCGCTGACCGTTGGAGCGCGCTGCGGTCCTGACCACGCGGACTTTCGCGGCCATCTTGAGCTTGCGGCACAGTTCATCCTGGATCGAACTCATATCCAGGTCGATCCCGGACGAAGGCTTGGCAACGAAGTCGATTGCGCCCAGTTGCAGGGCCTTGAGTGTAACTTCCGCGCCCTCGCGCGATTCCGAACTCACGATCAAAACCGGATGCGGGTTGCTGGACATGATCACTTCAGTGGCCTGCAGCCCGTCCATGTGCGGCATGTTGATATCCATGCTGATTACATCCGGTTTGAGCGCTTCTACCTGGGCTATGGCATCGCGGCCGTCGCGTGCTTCACCGCATACCTGCAATTGCGGATCGGACGAAATGAGCCCGGTCAGCACCTTGCGCATGAAGGCTGAGTCGTCCACAACCAGCACTCGGATTGGCATGTTCGCTGCCATCTCTTTCGATTTCCTACTGCACCGCCTCGGCGTTAGCCGTCGAAGAAACCCCAATCAGCCTGCCGACTGCGGCAATAAAATGGTCTTCCTGCACCGGCTTGGTCAGGAATGCGGAAGCTCCCTCCTTCATCGCGCGATCGCGGTGCTTTGCGCCTGCGCGCGAAGTAACAATCATTACCGGCAACCCTCGCTTCTGCGGATCGTTGCGCAGGTGTGAAAGCAGCTCATATCCGTTGGTGCGCGGCATTTCCAGATCGGTCACCACGAGATCGCAGCGCGTATGGGCAATGACCTCCAATGCCTCCAGACCGTCCGCGGCCAGCTTCACGCGATAGCCTGCTTTCTCCAGCATTCGTCCGACAAATTTGCGCACGCTGATGGAGTCGTCCACCAGCACAACCACTTTTTCCTCCTGGACCACGTCGATGGCTTCTCTCGGAATCGCACCCTGCGCGACAGCTTCGGCTCCGGGAGCAAAAACCCGTGCCGCGCTGGGAGGCGCAACCAGCGGACGCTCGCCTGCTACGACTGCAGCCGCTCGATCCATGGTCTCAACGGTAACGAGTCGATTGACATCAAGCAGGAGAATCAGGCTGCCATCGGGCGCGATGGTAGCGCCGGGAAACATTTTGACCTTGCGCAGATAGTCGCCCAGGTTTTTGATCACGATTTCGTCCTTGCGGACAACATCTTCCACAATCAGGCCAACCTGGCGGCCGGTGGCGTTGACGATGACCATCCGGTAATAATCGTTCACCGGTTGGATGGGATCGAGGCCAAGGGTCACATCCACCCGCAGTATTTCGGTGGGAACCTCGCGGACCGTGGTCATCATCTTTCCATCAACTTCCTCAATCTCATCAATTCTGACGCGCCGGATTTCCTGAACGAAGGTGAGAGGCACGGCAAACATGGTCTGGCCGCAGCGCACGAACAGGGCCTGCGCGATGACCAGCGTCAGGGGCACCTTCAGGGTGAAACGCGTACCACGGCCTGCCTCAGAGTCAACTTCAATTTCGCCGTTGAGCGCTACCAGGTTGGAACGGACCACGTCCAGGCCGACGCCCCGGCCGGCGAGTTCGGTCTTGCGTGACGCCGTGGAAAAACCCGGCTGGAAGAGCATGTCCAGCAGCTCTTCCTGGGTAAGGTCCGCCGCCGCATCGGGATACACAATGCCGAGATCCACCGCCAGCCTGCGGACTTTCTCATAATCAATACCGTGCCCGTCATCCTCGACTTCCACAAAAATGTGATTGCCGCGATGGTAGGCGCGTACGGTCACGTTGCCGACATCACTCTTTCCCTGCTGGTAACGCTCATCTTCGCGCTCAATACCGTGGGCGACTGCGTTACGCACGAGATGGATCAGAGGATCAGAAATCTGCTGGATGATGTTGTTGTCCAGTTCGGTCTCAGCGCCTTCGAGCTTGAGTTCAGCGCGTTTGCCCGCTGCCTTGCCGGCGTCGCGAACCGTACGCGAAAGCCGCGTATAAAGATTGCCGATAGGCACCATGCGCGCCTGCGTGATCTCATCCTGCAGGCGGTGAGCGAGTTTGGTGAACTCATCAATATCCGAGTCCACGCGGCGCACAAACCCGCCGAGCTGTGACAGCACTTCCGTGATGTCCGCCGAGATTTCCGTCAGTGAACGGGAGAGAATGTTGAAATCATCATAGCGGTCCATCTCCAGCTCGCTGAATTCAGAAGGCGAGTGCCCGGGAAGCGGATAGCCGCCATAATTGCTGAAGTTCCCCGGAATGAAATTTTCAGCCGATCGCAGCCCTGACATGTGAATACGGCTGAACTCGTGCTTCTCCTGGAACTCGGCTACTTTGTCCAGCATGCGCGATTTGGAGAGGTTCAGGACGTCAGCAAGATGTTCCAGCTCATTAATGCGGCCAATCATCCGCGTACGGTTGATGACCAGTTCGCCGACGGCGTTCATCATGCGATCAAGCCGTTCCAGAGCAACACGCACTGACCGGGCTTGTGGCAGCGGCTGGAAATCTTTGCGCGGCAGTTCGTCATCCGCCTTGTCGCCCGGATCGTGTATGGCGGCAACCGGCGGGGGCGGCGCATCCGCAAACGCGGTCCTGGCCTGAGCGTATTCCGCCAGCAAGGCTTCTTCCTCCGGGGTGAACGCGTGGATTCCCCCGGGGTGCGCGCCGTCCTGATCTTCCGGCGCAAGCGCCACAGGCTCGAGCTGTTCGGTTGGGGCTTGAGCTCCGGGCTTGACTCCAGCGATGCGCGCAAACAGTGATTGCACTGCAGCCTGCATCTCTGAGTCGCTCTTCCACTGCCGGTAGATGAATTTCTTGAGAACGTCCACCGATTCCAGACAGATGTCAATGATCTGAGCGGTGGGCCGGAGTTCCCCTTCACGCACCCGTCCAATGAGGTCTTCGGCGCGGTGGGCAACATGGGAGATCCGGTGCAGGCCTACCTGCGCCGCCGATCCCTTCACTGTGTGCACGGCGCGCAGCATGCGGTGGACCTGGTCTTCACTCGGGTTCTCTTCCAGCGCGAGCAGGCATTCCGTGGCGATTTGCAGGTGCTCTTCCGCTTCAGGAATGAAGAACTCCAGGATTTCCGCCGGCACATCATCATCTTCGGGGAGGGGTTCCGGAACAGCATCGCCTTGAATCGCAACGGGCGTTTCTTCCAGCACCGGTTCCGGTTCTTGCGCAGGTTCAGTCGCAACCCTCTGCGGCTCAGCCTGGGCTCTCTCCTCAGGCGCCGGTTCGGCAGCAACCGGCGCTGGGAACGCGAACGGATAGCGCTGCTTAAACATGTAGATATCGTCGGCGGCTTCCCCTGCCGTGCTGCTCACGATGATGAGATCGGATTCGAGCAGTTCAACAGCTTCGCCAATAAACTCCAGAAGCGGAGCCGCCGCTTCCGGAGCGATGCTGGCGTGCATCGCATACTGAAAGATATGCGCCAGCCTGCCGGCGATTTCTGAAAAGAGCGGAAAACCATAAGATGCGGAGGTGCCTGCGAGCGTATGCGCGGCAATGTAGAGTCGCTCCAGTTCGGCCGCGGCGGGATACGCGTCAAGAAGAATACTGGAATATTCCCGGAGGTACTGGAGGCGGTCCGAGGCCTCCTGCAGGAATATCTCAACGAATTCTGCGCCGTTCTGGTTCAAGCTCTCTCCTGCGCAGCCCCATTTCGCCGCAAGGAAGCCGGTTTCTGATAAATCTGCGCGTCGCGATGAATGTGGGTCTCAAATTTCACGGCAGCCCGGCTGATGGATTCGGCGTGCCCCAGAAACAGGTAGCCGCCGGGCTCCAGGTAATCAAAGAAACGCTGCACCAGTTGCGCCTGCCGCTCTTCAGAGAAATAAATCAGCACGTTCATGCAGAAGATGCAGTCAAATTTGCCCATATAAACCGCCTGCGCCAGGTTCATGGGGGCAAAGGTGATCATGTTGCGCAACTGCGGCTTGACGGTGAAGTGATTGCCGTTGCGGGTGAAATATTGTTCCCGATGGTGCAGGCTGACCGGCTCCATATCGCGGGCATCGTAAACGCCCTGCTCGGCGCAGGTGAGCGCGTGGCGACTGATGTCGGTGGCCAGCAGGTGCACCTTCCAGGCCTCGGCAAACTCCAGGGCATCCGCCACAGTCATTGCGATACTGTAGGCTTCTTCGCCGGTGGAGCAGCCGGCGCTCCAGACGCGTAGCGAGCGCGGGTTCTCCCAGAACTTGCGCGTCTGCAGCTCGGGCAGGACTTTTTTCTCGAGCGCATCGAACACCGATGGATAGCGGAAGAAGGCAGTTTCCTGCGTGAGCAGCCGCTGCAAAAGGGAATCGTATTCAACGTTTGAATTCTGAATCAGGCGAAGAAGGTCCGTGCCGTGGGAGAGCTTGCGGGCCTCCACGTGTTCGCGCACGCGGCTGGAGAAGAAGCGCTCACGCGAGTCATCGAACAGGATCCCTGACCGCGCTTCAATGAGCCCGCGGATTTCGCTTAGCTCGTGTTCGCTGAGTGTGACAGAGGTAGCCAAGATTTTCTTTATACCGTTCCGTCTTTACTGAGGCCCAGGCCCCAGTCAGTTCAATAGCCTTAACGCCGGGCCGCTGAAACCAGCTCCGGCCGCGCATCAGCGCCGCTCATGGTTGGCGCGTTCGAAATGCGGAACTGCGAAAGCGCTTCATTGAGCTGTTCCGACATGTGCACCAGTTGCTCGACCGTGCGCGACGTCTGCCGCGCGCCCTGCGAGGTCTGGCGCGTGATGTTGGAGATGATCTGCATGGCGTTTGCGACACCTTCCGTCCCGCGCACCTGCTGTTTGGAAGCCAGGGATATCTCCTGGACCAACTCGGCTGACTGGCGTACCACGGTGGAGATCGCGTCCAGCGCGCGGCCGGCCTGATCGGCAAGTCTCGCCCCGATTTCCACTTCGCGTGTACCTTCCTCCATCACGACCACGGCGTCATTGGTTTCAGCCTGAATCGCTTTGATCAGGGCAGCAATATCCTTCGTAGCGTTGCGCGAGTGTTCAGCCAGCTTGCGGACTTCATCCGCAACGACGGCAAAACCACGGCCGGCTTCACCGGCCCGCGCGGCTTCGATGGCGGCATTGAGCGCCAGCAGGTTGGTCTGCTCAGTAATGTCGTTAATGACCTTCACGATTTCAGAAATTTCCAGCGAGCGGTCGCCCAGCGTCTTGATTCTCTTTGCGGTGGCCTGCACGGAGGAGCGGATGCGCTGCATGCCTTCCAGCGTGTCGCGCACGGAGCGGTTGCCCTGCTCGGCGGCGTCGAGCGCGCGGCGAGCGGCCTCGGCACTGGCTTCAGCGTTGTTCGAAACCTGTTTCATCGATACCGTGAGCTGTTCCACGGCGGACGATGTGTTGGTGATCTCCTGGTCCTGCTGCACAGCGCCGGAGGACATCTCCTCGGAGGCGATCAGAATGTCATTGGCGCTCGACTGAACGTCAATGGCGGCCTTGCGCACGCGCTCGAGCACCTTGACGAAGTTGTCGAGCATGTAATTGACCGAGTCCACCACGTTACCGAGCGCATCATTCGTGACGGTACCACGCAGGGTGAGGTCCCCGCGGCCAATCTGGCTGACGATGGTCAGAAACTCGGTCACGCTCTTCTGCAGCGCTTCCTGCGCTTCCTGGTTGTAGATGGCGCGGGAGCTGCTTTCCGCGGCGCGGTTCAGGTTTTCCGCGATCAGCCCGAAGTCGTCGGCGGATTCCACAGCGGCGCGGGCCCGGTAATCGCCCTGGCCGTAGCGCTCAGCAAAATCCGTAAGCTGCTTGACGGGTGTAAGCACGCGATTGTCGAGGGTGAAGAGCGTCACCAGGGCGGCGCCCGCACAGATCGCAAAAGCCAGCAGCATCATGAGGCCATAGTTGCCCGGAAGACTGAGCACGTTACTGATGGGCACCTTGGCGCCCGCCCCAGCGCTATAAGACAGAATCAACACGGCGAACAACGCGACCGCGTCTAACACGATCACTCGCCACAAGAGGGTCGAATTTAAACGACCTTTCATACTCAATCCATCCTTTCAAATCACCGGAACGGGAAACGTCTCAGTCAGTTTCTTTAAATCCAGCGCCAGGGCCAGCCGGTCTTCATGGCGCAAAAGACCGCAGCAATGGTGCATGTCACGCGGAACTCCTTCGAGCACAAGCGGCTCCGCGGTGCTGTACGTGCCCAGCACTTCATCGGCGGCAATGCCGATGCGAAGCACTTCGCGGCTGGACGCGTTTGTCAGGCTCGCGACCACCACGTGCTTCGGCATCAAGTCAGAGCGACGGCCTTCCGTCATGGCGATATCCACCACCGGAACAATCGCGCCGCGCAAATTGAAAATCCCCATCAAAAAACCGGGAGCCAGAGGAATCCGCGTCAGTCGAGGCCATTCCACGACCTCCTCCACGTCAAGCACGGAAAAGCAGAAGCGTTCGCGGCCGGCGCGAAACACGCAGTACTGCCGCATCTCCTCGATCCGGGGTTCGGCCAATACCTCGGCTGGAAGCTGGTTCAGCAACTCAAGCTGCTCGACCTTTGGTGCCGCGGATTCGGTTTGTCGTGTTTCTTCCATCAATTTTTGCCTACGAGCCTGACGACCGCCCCGAGCAACTCTTCCCTGGTGAAGGGCTTGGTTACGTACCCATCGGCTCCCTGCTGCTGGGCCCAGAACTTGTCACTTTCCGTTTTCTTCGAACTAACCATCACCACGGGAATACGCCCGTACTCGGCGTGTCCCTTCAACTCACGACAGGCCTGGAACCCGTTACGCTCAGGCATGACAACATCGAGCAGTATCAGGTTGGGTCGCTCGCGCTCAATCATCTGCTCCAGACGGCGCGGATCATTGGTCGCCACCGATTTGTAACCGGCGCCGTCCAGAACCGCTTGCATCAACCGCACTTCAGCCGGCGAGTCATCGACAATAAGAATCTTCTTCAACCTGACAAACCTGTGCGTGGAAATATCCTCTGCGAGTTAATGCAATCAGGGGGCCAGAGGGTTATTTCCATAACTAGTTGAAAAACAATCTGTTAAGCACGATCTGAACTCTGAGAGGCAACGGATGAGACGGTAACGGTCTCAGGATGAGACGGCCATGTCGCACGACGGCCAGTCATTCTCAGGCGCAGCCAACTGGCC
The DNA here is from genome assembly GCA_050258305.1 of Actinomycetota bacterium. Lineage (GTDB taxonomy): Bacteria > Acidobacteriota > Terriglobia > Terriglobales > Acidobacteriaceae > Angelobacter. The sequence goes on along the minus strand of JBLMYN010000457.1, from coordinate 12,599 downwards.
TACGAGGAGGCTTTTGCGGCTTCATCAATGAGAGACAAAAGCCGCTTGGTGGTAGCCGCCAGGTTTACCGCGGCATCAATGTTGCTGGCTTCCTTGGCCGCGATCACCTGGGCTTCCATTTCCGTTACCTGCTTGCGCGCCAGACTGAGGGCCACGCTCACGTCCGTCGGTTCGCCCTTGCGATGGCGATCCATGCAGACGTGAAGGATCGTGCGCGCCGCGACTGTGCGCTGCAGCGCTCGAGCCAGATCCGTTCCCGAATGGATGAATGCATCCGCTTCCCATGTGGCGATCAGCAGTTTGCAGCCGCCCAGGGTAATGGCGGAGACGCTTGGGCTGTTTTTGGGCGGTACGGCAGAGAGCTGTTCCCCAATGTCGGCTACGCAGCGCTCAAGATAATCCTCTTCCTCCGAGGCCGATTCTGCCGCTGGAGCGCCACTCTCCGGCTGGATGGCGGCCGGCTCCTCTACCTTCACGGCGACCGGTTGCTGTGGAGTCGAAGCAGGCAGAGGCTCTGGCTGGGGGGCATCCGCCACTGCGGCAGGAACCGGAATCTCCGGCTGGCTTTCTCCCGCGGATTGAGCAGGGGAGTCACTCGATGACGCCACTTGTGCAGCGCCGGCCGAGCGTGCGTCGTTCAAGCTGGCCTGCAAAATGTGCCGAAGCAGAATCAACTGCAAAAATGAGGTACCGCCGGAATAGGGCGCGCGGAAGGGCGTTTTCCACTGGTGGACCACGTGCCGAACCTGATCCAGGGACTCGTTTTCCGTCAAGCCGGCTTCGCGGCAGTCGATACTGGTGTAGCCTCTCTGCTCGAGCTCATTCACCGCTTCCCGAATCGCGTGCAAATCCAGGTGCATGGCTTTGAAGAACGCACGGCGGGCGCGGAAATTAAAGCGAGTAAAGGCGACCAGCAAGCCAGGTTCGAAATACTGGCCGCCCACAGCGAGTTTCAGCTCGCGAACCTCCATCAGAGCGCCGGAATTTTGCAGATCTTCCAGGCTGTTGCAATCATTCAGAAGCTGAAGTTTGTCGTCGAGCCCGGGCGCCCAATCGGGATAACTTTGCGGGCATGGTCCCAAAACCGGCTCCAGCACACGGGCCACGTCGTCAAGGGCAAGCTGCTGCTCGGCGATGCCGTGGGGAGCGCAATGAGCGAAATACTGGACGAGAAGAAAGTCGAGTTTTTCTTTGTCCGCTTCTGTCTTTTGCGGCCGCTCCAGATGGCGAATGATCAGATAGCGAAGGTTCTCTTCACTTTGCAGGCTGGTGCTCTGCAGGAGCTGGCGCAGTTGCCAGACCTGGATGCGGCTGTCCATCTGCTCAAACCACTGGCGAACGCGCTCCATCACCTCCGGTTCGGGCCGGTCGGCGGGGTCCTCCAGTTCGGAACACGGCGGCATCTCGAGTTCGTAGGTGCTGTCGAGCTCGGTGTACACGCTGTGCAGTCGCCGCGCGACCCGCCAGAAGGTGGATACATCAACCGCGTTGAGCGTGGCTGTAGACATTGTGTCCTGGTGATTCAAAGCTCAGGAGAGACTCTAGAGCAAGAGGAGCTCCAAAAGGGAGATGACCTAAGTCGCTGATTTTTTAGGAGCCATTTGTAAGGCAAGGATTGTACCGTCTCAACATGAAACGGCTGTCTCACTGGCACGGCTGTCTTAAGAGGCAGCGGAGGAGCTTTTGCCCTGCCCAATGTTATAGCGCTTGAGCTTGCGGTACAGAGTCGCGCGGCTGATGCCGAGCATTTTTCGCGCGCGTGATTTGTCACCCTGGACCTGCTCGAATACACGTTCAATGGTGGCGCGCTCCAATTCCTCCAGGTCGGTCGCCGATCCCGGCGGTTTGGCGGCGCCGTTGAGAACAGAGCCTTCGCCGGCGGCAGTCATTTGCGCGGGCACAGGGTGATCTGCACAAACCGCGGGAGGCAGATCCTGAACTTCCATGGAATCATTCCCCCCGAGAGCGAGGGCGCGTTCAATGCAGTTTTCCAGCTCGCGCACATTGCCGGGCCACTCATATTGCAGCATGGCTTTCATGGCGGCCGATGATACAGTGACGTTCCGCCCGGAAGCGAGCTTGTCGAGGAAATAATGCACCAGCGCCGCAATATCAGACTTGCGGTCGCGCAGGGCCGGCAGATGGAGCGTAACAACGTTCAGCCGGAAATAGAGGTCTTTGCGGAACCTGCCCTCTTTGTATGCCGCTTCCAGGTCGCGGTTGGTCGCGGCGATCACACGCACATCAACCTTGATCTTTTGATTGCTGCCGACGGGACGGACCTCCTTTTCCTGAAGTACCCGAAGCAGCTTGGCCTGCATCTCCATGGAGAGTTCGCCGACTTCATCGAGCAGGATAGTGCCGCCGTTGGCGGTCTGAAAGAGACCTTCCTTCGATTTCGTCGCCCCGGTGAATGCTCCTTTCTCGTAGCCAAAGAGTTCGCTTTCAATCAGAGTGGGCACCAGTGAACCGCAGTCAACGGCAACGAATGGCCGCTTGGCATAAGAGCCGCGGTAATGGATGGCGCGGGCCACAAGTTCCTTCCCGGTTCCGCTCTCCCCGGTGATCAGCACCGGAGTGCGCGTGTCCTTGAGGCGCGCGATCATGCGCAGAACATCCTGGATCTTCGAAGATGAGCCGACAATGCCGTTGAGTTCCATATCCGCGCTGACTCGATCACGAAGGAACTGGTTCTCAGCCACCAGAGTTACTTTTTCCTGCATGCGCTGCAGCAGCAGCTTCAACTCGTCAACGCGAAACGGCTTGGTAATGTAGTCATACGCGCCCAGACGCATGGCCTGCACCGCTGTTTCAATGGAGCCGTGGCCGGTCATGATGGCAATCTCGCAGCGGGGAAACTGCTCTTTAAGACGCGGCAGGAATTCGAGCCCCGTCATATTGGGCATCATGAGGTCGCAAAGAACGATGTCGGGCGCGGCAGTTTCCAGAAGGGACAGGGCAGCTTCGGCGCTCTCCGCTTCCCGGCATTCGAAGCCGAGAGACGAGCCTACCGTCAGGCAGAGCTTGCGGATGCTCTGGTGATCATCCACGATCAAAAAGCGGATTTTGGGCTCGTCAGTCATCGGCTATTTCAGGCGCTACTTTGGCTTGCCAAAGAGCTTTTGCACAGTCGCAATCAGTTCCTGAACCCGAAAGGGCTTTTCAATGTACGGAACGCCGGTGCGAAGCAGCGTCTTCATGGTGTCTTCGTTCACGGTGTCGCCGGTAATGAAAAGCAATCTCTTCCTGAGCTCAGGCCGATGGGTCATAATCCATTCATGAACATCGGCGCCGCTGGCTCCCCCGGGGGTGCGCATATCGGAAATGATTCCGCCGAACTCATGATGCCCATCCTCAAGCAGACGGATTCCTTCAGCGGCGGAGTCGGCGACGGTGCAGGCGTAGCCGCTGCGCTCCAGCGCCATGCGCATAAAGTCCATCACTGAGCGCTCGTCCTCAATGAGGAGCAGGGGTAGGATGCCGGTGGCGGCGGCGCTTTGTGTCATTGTCTGGCTCCAGTCGCAGCGGTCACCACCTTCAAATCCGGTTTCGTGCGGACCGGCAGACGCACGCTGAAGGTGGCGCCGGGCGTGTCCTGGTTGTTGGCGCACAGGATCTCACCTTCATGCTCGCGCACGATGCCATAGCAGATGCTCAATCCCAGGCCGGTGCCCTGCCCGACTTCTTTGGTGGTGAAGAACGGATCGAAAATGCGCTCGGGATGGCGAATGCCTTCTCCATTGTCGCGAAACAGGACTTCGACCCAGCCGCCATCATGAATGGTTTCGATCTCAATGACCCCGGTGCGGCCGGTGGAATGCACGGCATCATAAGCATTGTTGAGGATGTTGAGAAAGACCTGCTGCAACTGGTGCGAGTCGCCGATGAGTTCCGGCAGGCCTTCATCAAAATTCTCCACGATCTGCACCCCGTGATTGGAAAAATCGTAGGCTCGCAGTGCGATCGTCTTGCGCAGGATGTCATTGATCTGCAGGCGCTGGCGCTGGGGCGGGCGCTGGCGGGCAAAGCTGAGCAGGTTCTGCACGATCTCTTTGGTGCGCTGCGCTTCTTCCAGAATCACCTGCAGGTCTTTCCGGGCGCTGCCGGGAACCTCAGGATTTTCCATGAGCAGGTCGGAAAATCCCATAATGGCGGTCAGAGGATTATTCACCTCGTGCGCGACACCGGAGACAAGCTGGCCGACAGCGGCCATCTTTTCCGTATGCATCAGCTTGGCCTGAATCATGGAAGCGTCCGTAATATCGGTCATCAGAACCACCACGCTGTTCACGTCAGACGCTTCGTCGCGCATGGGGCTGATATTCACGGAAAATTTTCCCTGCGAACCATTGCCGCGAATGATCATCAGTTCCAGGTTGTCCACCTGCATCCCATGCAAAGCAGTCTCAAAGCCTTCCCGGAAACCCTGCTGGTGGGAAGGTGAAATGATGCTGTCCAGCCGGTGTCCGACGAGTTCGTTCTGCTGGAAGTGACCGCTCTCATAGCAGCGCCGGTTGGCATAACTGATTAATCCCGCGGTATCAGCCACCATGATCATGGTCTGGGTGTTGTTCAGGATCTTGCTGGTGAAATCGCGCTCACGCTGGAGTTGGGCCTGGAAATTTTTGACTTCTGTGATGTCCAGCAGAACGCCCCGGTACTGAAGGATGCGGTTCTGGCCGTCGCGAACCACAAACGCGTTTTCCAGAGTATGGATGATGGAACCATCGCAGCGGCGCAGGGTGATTTCAAAGTTGCGCACGCTGCCCTGCTCCTCCAGTCTGCGGGCAATCTCATCGCGCTGCTCCGGGGAAACATACACCTGGGCATTGAGATCGAGTTGCAATACTTCGTCGCGGCCGCCGTAGCCAAGCATGCGGACCAGGGCGTCATTCACCTCAATGAAGTGACCTTCCGGCGAGGAAAAGAAGACGCCTTCCTGCACGTTGTCAAACAGTTCGCGATAGCGGCGTTCAGCCTCGCGGCGATCAGTAATGTCTTTGAGCACGTGTACAGTCTGCAGACCTTCATCCAGCGCGCCATTCATGCGGGAACTGGAAACCAGGTAGCTCCTCTCCAGGACGGGATGAAGATACTCATCCGACCCTTCCTGATCACGGCAGAAGGGACAGGGATCAGGGGAGTCCGAGGTCACAGGTGTAAGTGCTCGCATGTTGAGGCCGATCAACTCCGCCGGGCGTACGCCGATGAATTCGGCCAATGAGCGGTTGACCTTCAACACTTCATAGTGCTCGTCGTGGACGACGATGAAGTCGGAGATGGAATCAAAAATCTCCAGCCATTGGCGGCTTGACTGGGCAATACGAGTGAAAAGCCGCGAATTTTCAAGCGCCACCGACCCATTCACGATCAGCGCCTGCAGCAGATTAAGGTCGCCTGGGAGCAACTCCCGGCTCACGTCCGCCAGCGCAAGTACGCCCAGAAGGTCCGCGTCCGCCCCTTCCAGCCTGACCAGGGTCAGGTTCTGCCATCCCAGAGCTGACGCGAGGCCGCCCCCGAGGATCTGGATTCCCCGGCCCGTGATCTTGACGTCGACATGGTGTTCGCCAAACTCAGAGAGCGCTGTATTCAGCCTGCGAAGCAGTTCGCGTTCCGGCTTGGGACCGAAAAATTCAACGCTCTCCACCGAGTTCCCCTGGGCGAGCGCGAGAATGGCGCTGCGGGCGCCGATCATGCCTGCGACGCGCTCGGTAAAGGTCCGGATAAAGTCGGGCAGCCGCAACACCGAGCCGAGGTCCAGTGCCATCTCCATGAGGTCTTCAGCCCGTTTCTTGTGCCGTTCTGACAACTGGAGATTGCGCCCGCCCTCCAGGGCCATGGCTGCGCCAGCAGAAAGAATGCGGGCGCGCCGAATGTCCTCCGCCGTGACGGGCAGGGCCGATCGCTTGTTCGCAAGCCCGAGTATTCCCAGGGGCGCGCTGTCGCTGGCCAGCAGAGGGAGCGCCAGATACTGGCGCGCTTTCGCCTTCCAGTTGTGCAGTTGCACCTTCTCCGGCACGGGCAGCTGGCCTGCATCCTCCGTAACAAAATGTTCGCTCGTCTCCAGCACGCGCCGTGCAAGGGCAGAAACATCCAGTTCGGCGCGCGGAGTTGCGCCCCAGCGCAACCGGCAGCCGCCGGGTTCCACGGCGGCGACAAACGCACTCTCAAACCCCAGGCTGTTTGCGGCGCGAACTACAAATTTTTCCAGGAACGTATCCTGACTCGCGGCATCTCCCACATCGGCATACAGATCCAGCAGATTGCCGAAATCCTTCTCTCTGGCCGCGTGTAGAGCCGCAAGCTCAATCTTGTCGAGCGCCATGCGGCCGGTGTTGCCGAGCACATTGAACGCGCAAAGCTCAGCGGAGGAAAACAAGGTACGGCGGACTAGGAGCAGCGCAGCAGCTGATTGCGTTGTGACCAGAGGCAGAGCAACCCCATGATAGATACGTTCACCTTCCGCATCCCGATAAGAAAAGCGGAAGTTCAAGAGCTGGTTCTGTTCGATGGCTTGCGACGCGAACGACGTGGCATGGGAGAGGAGCGCAGATTTTCCGGGGCTCGCTTTCGGCGCGCTGGACACCACTTCCAGAACGTAGCTGTCCCCCTGGCGCAACAGGACGCCGGAGAGCGCAGCCAGAAAAACCTTTCGCGCCGTCTCGGCGACAAATTCGCGCACCGCAGGAGGGTCGCCGCCAATCGCCGGCAGTTGCGTACACGCTTCCAGGACCTTGTCCATCAGGCCAGCCCCCCTGGTCTGGACTCGCGTACGACCCGCTCCAATTTTCCGTCTCGGTTTCAATGGAATTAATCGTGAAGGTACTCTGGAATCTCATTTTGAGTCAATAAGGAAAAACTAAAACGAGAATTTAGAGGAAAACCTACCAGGCGTCTCAGCATGAGACACAAATTCAGTCTTTTCAAGGACTTTGAGACAGGAAACGGTTCGCGAGCGCTGAAGAGAACCTTTCCGGTAACCAGTGGACAGGCGTCCCGCAGCTTACAAAGCGATTAATTACAACCATTTAAATGGTACATGGTACGGAAGTGCTATGTCTGGCTGTACATGGCAGCGGCATTGCACTTCGATGAACGGGGAAATGCCCTGTCTGCTCGCGCTGGATGTGTAAGGAAATGTTCCTCAGGCGCGAAACAGTTCATGGCGTCCCGGTAAACGGTAAACACGTGGCTGCCTGGCTCCAGGCGAAACGTGGAGGCGAGAAAATGAAACTTGGAAAAACCATCAGCGGCAAATTGTACGCAGGATTCGGAGCAATTCTCTGCATCGTCATTATCTGCTTCCTGGTTGACCTGTGGGCAGTTTGGCACGCGCGCAACACCGGACAGACCTATCGTGAAGCCATCGCAATGGAGCGACAACGGTCGGAAATGGACAAAGCGATCCGTGATAACCGTCTCCATCTGCGCAATTTCCTTCTGAATGGCGATTCGCGGGAATCCGACGCTCTGTTCAAAGGTCTGGGTGATGTAGAGCAGCTGATCAATAAAACAGAAGATACCACCTCGTATCTGAGCGCTCGGGACCGTGATCATTCCAAGGAACTGCTTCAGCAGGTCAGGGAAATTGAAAGAGACTGGGCGGCGAATTTTGCCACGCCGCTGGTGGAGAAGCGGCGCCAGGTGGACTCAGGCAGTTCCACCATGGCCGAGCTTTCCATTGACTACCTGCAGCACAACCCCGGATCGGAACAAAAGAAAGAAGAACAGCCTCTGCGGCAGCTCGACTCCATCATGGCAGCAGCCGTCGATAACGCCAACAGCTCGGACAGAGCCGCCGGGACGATCATTATCGTGATTACCTCCGGCGGGCTCGTCCTGATGCTGTTGATGGGCGGCTTTATCGCATGGAGAGTCTCAAAGTCGATTACCAACCCTCTGAACCAACTGATCGCGGTGGCCGGGCAGATTGCCAACACCGGCGATCTGGATACAAAGCTGGAAGTCCGGGGCGAGGACGAAGCCGCACAGTTGTCGGCCGCGTTTGAAAAGATGGTTCTGTACCTGCGCGAAATGGCGGGGCATTCCGAGTCCATCGCCGGAGGCGATCTCTCCGTACAGATCAATCCGCGCTCCAACCGTGACACGCTGGGCCAGGCATTCCGTGAGATGACCTACGGGCTGCGCACGCTGGTGAAGAATGTGCGGGACAGCGCATCACAGGTTGCAAGCGGTTCCAATCAGGTGGCCAGCGCGTCCGATGAGTCGGCCAAGATCAGCGTGCAGGCGGCTTCCGCCATTGACGAAGTGACCAGCACAATGCACGAAATGAGCATCAACGTGCAGAACATGGTCAAGAGCACGCAGATGCAGGCTTCCAACGTGAGTGAGACATCGGCATCCATCGATCAGATGGTGGCGTCGATCCAGCGCGTGGCGGACACAGCCAAGGTGCTGCTGGATATTTCGCAGCGCTCGCGCGACGAAGTCCACAGCGGCATCAACACCATGGAAAAGGCGACAGACGGGCTGAGCCGTATCAATCAGGCCATCAACTCGTCCGCGGACATCATCTCCGCGCTGGGACAGCGCGCCGATGACATCGGGAAGATCATTGAAGTCATTGACGATCTGGCTGAGCAGACCAACCTGCTGGCGCTGAATGCCGCCATTGAAGCCGCGCGTGCCGGCGAACACGGTCTGGGTTTTGCCGTGGTCGCGGACGAAGTGCGGAAGCTGGCGGAAAAGTCCGCGCAATCCACGCGCGAGATTTCCGACCTGATCCAGAACATCCAGAAAGAAGCGCGCAAGGCCGTGGACAACATGGAGAAGAGCACCAGCATTGTGGATGAAGGCATCTCGCTGGGCAGCGACCTGAGCAGCGCGCTCAAGAAGATCTCCAATGTGGTGGCCGAGGTGTACAAGTTCGCGCAGGAGATCGGCGCCGCAACCAACGAGCAATCCCACGGTTCGGCGCAGATTGCCAAGGCGACGACGCGCCTGAATGAAATCACGCATGAGATCAACTCGTCCGTGGAAGAGCAGGCTTCAGGAGCGCAGGCGGTGGTGCGCGCAATGGAAAAGATGCGCGAGCTTGTTCAGCGCTCGTCCTCCGGCTCCACGGAGCTGGCGGCTTCGGCCGAGCAGATGTCGAAGATGTCCCGCATGATGCTGGAAACCATGGACCGCTTCATTCTGGAAGCGGCCATGAACGGCAACGGCCACCACGGAACATCGCATTCCACCCAGCAGCGCCGGTCGCAAGTCCAGGAGCCGGAGTACGCGATCGCTGGCGAGTACAACTAGCGGAGAGACGATGGCGCGCGAATTACATATCGTCGGTTTTCGCATCGGACGCGAGACGTTCGGCGTTCCCATTGCGCTGGTGCATGAGATCGTGCGCGTGCCGGAGATTACGGCGGTGCCGGATTCTCCGGATTACGTGGAAGGAGTGATCAACCTGCGCGGCAAGATCATCTCCGTCATCGATCTGCGCAAACGTTTCGGTGAGAAGGAGCTCGTGCAGGGCAAGAAGAACCGCATTCTGGTCACCGAGGCAGACGGCAAACTTGTCGGGCTGATTGTGGACGCCGCTTCAGAAGTGCTGAAAATCCCGGAGACCGAGATTGAGCCGCCACCACCCGTATTCGACGCAGGTGACGTGAACTATGTAACCGGGCTGGGGAAGCTGCAGGGGCGGCTCATTATCCTGCTTGATTTGACCAAAGTGTTGCAGAAAGGCGAACTGCGCCGCCTGGGCGAAATCGGCGAGGCTGCCGGGACGATCACAGAAGCGCAGAGCGTTACGTTGTAAATCCACGGGAGCAGAAGCAAAAGGATCTACGGCAAAAATGGCCACACCGACAGTACCAGTGCAGATAACGGAAGCGGAGTACAAGCTCCTGCAGACCCTTGTGTACCAGGAATGCGGGATGTACTTCGATGAACGGCGGGCGCATTTTCTGCAGGACCGCCTGCAGCGGCGATTGAAAGCATGCAGTCTGGACAGTTTTTACGGTTATTACCGGCTTCTGACCAGCCACGGAGGCAAGGCTGAACTGGCTGCCCTGGTGGAGAACCTCACCGTCAACGAGACCAGCTTTTTCCGCAACAAACCGCAACTGGATCTTTTCCAGAAAAACATTCTGGAAGAGTTGCTGCACCGAAAGCAGGCGCGCCGCGACTGGACGCTGCGCATGTGGAGCGCGGGATGTTCAACCGGGCAGGAACCGTACACCATGGCCATGATGGTTTGCGACGCTCTGGCGTACTATTACCTGCGCAACCCGCTTCCCTTCGACATGCCTGTCCCCAAGCCCCTGATTCCACCGCCGTGGCGGGTCGAAATTGTGGCTTCCGATATCAATTACAGCGTTCTGCGCACGGCGCAGGAGGCCGTGTACTCGGAAACGCAGATGGAATCAGTGGATTATGCTTCCCGGCTCCGTTACTTCGACAAAACAGGCGACCGCTACGCGCTGAAGAAGTCTCTCAAAGAACTGGTTCACTTTGACTTTCACAACCTTAAAACCGAGTTCCTGCCGCAGCGCAACGATGTCATCTTCTGCCGCAACGTCATGATCTATTTTGATGAAGCGGAACAGAAGCGGCTGGTGGACAAGTTCTATCGCTGCCTGAACCCTGAGGGATACCTGTTCATAGGACATGCGGAGAGCCTTTTCGGGCTTTCCGACAAGTACAGGATGATCCACCAGAACAACGGCACGGCCTACCAGAGGATCGAGGTGGCCAGTTGAACTTCTTCTCTGATGAACGCGCGGCAGAAATGCGCGAGCTGTTCTTCGAGAGCGCCACAGAGCTGCTCCAGTCGCTCAACGAAGACGGGCTCGAACTGGAAAAGCACCCGCAGGACACGGAACTCCTGCGTCAGGTGCGCCGCATTGTTCATACTCTGAAGGGAGATTCAGCTGCGTGTGGCTTCCAGGAACTCAGTGAACTGGCCCACATGCTCGAGGATGCGCTCACACCGGAGGTGGCCGCGGTTGCCAAGGCATCTCTGGCCAACGTGGTGTTGATGGCCGCGGATGCGTTTACCTCGATGATTTCCGCCTACCGCGGAAACCTGCAGGCGCCCGCAGGCAAAGAACTGATGGCGCAGATTGAAGCGCTCACGCACAAACCGGCAACAAGCGTTCCTTACAAGCTGCAGGCGCGGTTCGCGTGGAGCGAGTATGAAGACCTGATGGTGGAGTCAGCGCGTGAGCGCGGGGAGCAGGCGTTCAATATCGCATTCAGCATCGATCCTGGGTGTCCCATGCGGGCAGCCGCGGTGCAGTTGATCCGCAACGTGCTGCTGGAATGCGGAGAGGTGCTGGCGATTGTACCGGATGAGAGCACGGCGGGACAGGAAGTGGACGTGGTGGAGGCGCTGATCGTCACCGCCCGAACCCGCGCGTGGCTGGAAAAGAAGTGCCGGATTCCGTCGGTAGTACGCGAACTGCTTCTGGAAGACGCCGTCAGCAAACAGGAAGCGGGACAGGTCCCGGATATTGTTGAACACGTGACCACGTCCGTCCAGCAGGAAGAAGCCGAACCCGCGGTGAATGCGGAAGAAACGGCCCTCCAGGACACGCAGCCATCTCTACCCCCTGCGGCAGAGCAGCCGGCAACGAGTTTTTCGCAATTGGAAAACCTGCTGCGCGTGGATGCCGACCGCATCGATGCCGTGCTGAACCTGGTGGGTGAACTGATCATCGCAAAGAGCATGATGCATCAGACCATCGCCGAGTTCGACAAGCGGTTCCCGAAGGATCCGCTCAAGATGCGCTTTTCTGATGCCATGGCGTTCCAGGCAAGAGTGCTGAATGACCTGCAGAAATCCGTGATGAAGATCCGCATGGTTCCCGTGGAACATCTGTTCCGGCGCTTCCCGCGTGTGGTCCGTGACGTGGCCAGGTCATGCGGCAAAGAAGTGAATCTGGTCATCACAGGACAGGATACGGACCTGGACAAAAGCATTCTCGACGCCCTGGCTGAACCGCTGGCACACCTGGTACGCAATTCCGTGGACCATGGAATCGAGTCGCCGCAGGAGCGGGTTCAGGCTGGAAAAGCGGTTCAGGGAACGGTGCGGCTGGCCGCATATCACCAGGGGAACCAGATTGTGATCGAGGTTGCCGATGATGGCCGGGGAATCGACCGTGACCGGCTTGTCGCCAAGGCGATTGAAAAAAACCTGCTCACTCAGGCCGGCGCCGGCGAGATGACGGAGCAGGATGCACTGGATCTGATCTTTCATCCAGGCCTGAGCACGGCAGACCATGTGACTTCCATTTCTGGTCGTGGCGTGGGAATGGACGTGGTGAAAACCGTGCTCGATCGTCTGAAAGGAACGATCAGCGTTGCCACCGAAGAGGCAAAGGGCACCACATTTTATCTGCGCGTCCCACTGACGCTTGCCATCATCAAGGCGCTGCTGTTTCGGGTGGGCGAACGCGTCTATGCTGTGCCTCTGGCTTCAGTCGTGGAAATTACCCGGGGTCCGCAGAGCGAAGTTCATCGCGTAGAAAACCACGATGTGATCCGGCTGCGCGACGAGGTCCTCACCCTGGTCCATTTGCAGTCGCTGACAAGGCAGCCGGCAGCGGCGAAAAAGATGTTTGTCGTGGTGGTATCGC
>JBLMYN010000456.1:0-4182 GCA_050258305.1 Actinomycetota bacterium | reverse complement strand
ATTGGCCGCTCGGGACTCCAAGCACAACCAGGAACTTTTCCGCCGCCGCGTGCGTACATGAATGTGGATAGTCATGTTCACTTTTCTTCTGTGGTGCATTCTTTTCGTGATGTGCTGGCCTCTGGCGCTGCTGGCCCTGGTGCTGTACCCATTCATCTGGTTGCTTTTGCTGCCGTTTCGCGTTGTGGGAATTGCGGTTGGCGGCGTCCTGGAACTGGTGAAGGCAATCATCTTTCTGCCCGCGCGCGTGTTGCGTGGGCGCCTCTGACTTCGAGCAGCCAATAGCTCCGAAGGGACTGGTTACGCCTCGAATGCCACCAAAAGCCGCACGGCCCGGAGCCAGGGAGAGGGCTAGAAGCTGATCTCGGAAGAGCCGATGACCTTGAAAGGCAGAGAGCTGAAGGCCATGTCTATGGCGTCACAACTATAGGAAATCTGAAACGCGGGGTCGCCCGCGGGATCGCCCGGCGTTGACGTGGTGGAGGCCAGGCTGCTGGAAGTCGATCCGGGTTGCGTTGCCGTTCCCGGCTGCAGCAGCAGTGCGCCCCGGATAAATCCCGTGCCGCCAGAGGTGATCTTGAACTGCGCTCCATTGCCTGAGCCTGACGGCGAAAGAATGTTTCCTGCCTGTATAAGAACAATTCCAGTCCATTGCAGGCTGCCGCCGCTATTGATCTCAAGGTCGTTGGGAACGACCAACACACCGTATCCGGACAGGCTGCGATTCTGAAGAGTCAGGCTGCTGTCCGTAATCCTCACAATTTTGGGGTTGTCACTGGTGCCATAGGGGCTGGCCGACAGGTTTGCGGAAGAGACGGCAACATAGTTCCCCTGACCCTGGCTGGCAGCAACCAGCGCGCTTACCAGCGCAACTTCGTTGGGCAGCGTTGCCGTCATGGAAGACTGATAGATCGATCCCGTAGTCTGGTTTCCCGGGCCGCCGGTGAACAGGGCAGGCGCCTGATCCGGCGGAAGATTGCCTGGTAGTGTAACTGCGGGAACCGGCGAACCGTATGTGGCCGATATTGCCAGAAGCTCCGGTGACGCCAGATTCAGATTTGTGAAGCAATTGGCGGTGCTGGAATCACAGGTTGTGGAGCCTGAGCCAGAGCCTGAGCTTAATTGCCCGTCACCGTCAGAGGACCCGCTTCCGCCGCTGCTGCTGCCGGATGTGGATGTGACGAAACGCGGGGAAGAGCCCGTACCGCGCACCCACCATAAGCCGGGAGTGCAGTGGTTCCCGTTCATGCCGCTTCCGTCCCAGTTGCAGGAAGTATTGGCGGTCGTCACGATGCTTTGGCGGACAAGATTAAGCTGCTGCTGAAGTTGAGCGGTCGAAGTGGCATTGTCGGTCGCAAGCGCCGCAACCGAGGAGCATCGTCCGTTTGTTGCCAGCGACCCGTCCATGTTGTGCGACCGGCCGTCGATAACTGTGGACGGGATATTGGCGCCATCGCTGAGCGTGGGGGCGGAGCCGACTGCGTCCATGGTAATTGCGCCGGGCGGACGAATGGATGGGGCCACAACTTCAGACCGCAGCAACGTGCGGGCGGAATTTTCTCTCAAACCGGGTGTGACCGCCAGCGCCGTAAGCATGTAGACGTTTTGCATGCCGTTGGCATCGCAGGAGGGAAGTGCTCCGCCGGGTGATAGCTGCTCAGTTTTGCCGTCCCAGCAAACCGGGGCATCCAGATTAGCGCAGGTCTGGTCCACGCAGTAGTTCGGCGCTACCGCGCGGTCAGTTTTCATATTAATGCGAACCCATTTCAGAGGCGAGAGAGTACCGGCCGGCGCCAGTGATGTTTCCTGCGGCAAAGCCCAATTTGCCGCTCCCGGCGCCGTGCCGCACTTTGCTCCCGGCGCGACACCGGAATTGTAATCGTGGCACAACTGGTCATCGAAATAGCGGTTGTTGGGGTTTGTTGGATCCACGACTCCGCCGGCGCCGGGGTTTACGACATACAGGACACCGCCGGGATTGCCTGCGACGTCCGTCGGCAATTTGTCGGCGAGTCCGCCTGCGGGTGGACTGGGGGAGGAAGCATAGTTTACGCGGTCGCGAACTTCCTGCAGGCCGGATTTTGCCGCGTAATAAGCATCAAGCTTGCTGCCATAGTTGGTAGAAATGCGCGTTTCCGTCGACGAGGACATGTACAGGAAGATTCCGATCGCCGAGAGCAGCAGCAGGGCAAAAAGGCAAAGCAATAGGGCAATGCCGTTCTGGTCGCGTTGCTTCGTCTTTGCCACCTTTGTCCTCACCGGTCCACCCTCGCTGTTGCCGACAGGGATGTACGGGCCGTTTCTCCCGGGCCTGCTCCCACTTCACGGGTAAGCAGGCTCACGTTGATCTTGACAGTCGCAATCTTGTCCAGATCCTGAGGGTCGCTGCTAATGTCGATGCCGGTGCTGCCAACCGGAACCGGCGTGCCGCTGCTGTCATAGAACGTGAAAAGGTCGGAGCCCGATTGTCCAGGGCCGACGCCCGGAGGAACAACGTGGGCCGTTTCTGTGTAATTGCCACCAGCCACGGGTTGTGACAGAGGAGCCAGCGGCTGCTTCCGTATCGCGCTGCGCCGGATGCAGGGACAGTTGGGGTCGCCCGGAGAACTGGGCAGATATCCGACCTGAACGCTTTCTACAAAGCCATCGCTGTCCACATCGCCCTCAAGGGTAATTTGTGTTGGCGATGCGCTGACCAGTCCCGCGGCAACGTACTGACTGCTATTATCTGGCGAAGTGGAATACATGGACGACTTGGGGTATCCGGCCATGTGCAGGTCGCGAACCATCTGGTCAACAAACTCGCGCGCCTGTTGTTCGGTATCCACCTTCGTTTCCTCGGCCAGTGATTTCCGCTGCATTGTCATGATCTGTTCAAAGACAGCTCCGGTCAGGACCAGCAGAACCGCCAGGCTGATCAACATTTCAAGCAAGGAAAACCCACGCCACCCTTGGGGGGACGGCGTCGTGCTTGCGGCGGCGGCAGTTTGTGTCCGTCTCGGCATGGGTCAGTTCCCCCGCAACATCTGCAGCGAAAATTTTCGGACCAGGGCCGCAGCGGGGTTGGCCGGAGTCCGAAGGCTCTTCACGCTTACGGTGACCAGTTCGGTTGAGGGCGTAATCTGCCCGGCCTGGATGCTCCAGCGCACATCAAACTGCAGTCCCGAACACGTTGCGTAAATCATCGAATAATTGACTACCGCAGGCTGAATGTAATCGATACCCGGAAACAAGCCCGTGGTCACCGGCGATCCTCCGGGCGCAGTACTCATCACCAAAGAATTGCCTGCGCAATCGGTGAGGCTGGTGAGAGCGGCCGCGCCGGCAGCTCCCTGGGGGACGGCCAGAATCTTCTCCATTGTGCTTTGGGCGACGATGGCGGCAGCGGTATTGATCTTCGAACTTCCGTTGCTGGCCACGGCGGCACAGATGACGCCCATTCCCGCCAGTAATCCGACGGCCAGGATTGATGAGGCTATCGTCAGCTCCAGCAGACTGAAGCCGGCTGTTCGTGCGCTCCGAAATCGAATTGGTTTCTGAATCAGCATTTGCTCTAAAACCATCCGCCCGTGCCGCTTCCCGGTTCGTAGTGCCAGATTCTCACGTTTCCTGCTGGACTCACCGTAACTGCCGCATAGAAGGTGTCATTGCCTGAACTCAGCTCCAAATACTGCACCCATGCCACCGGTCCTGAGCATGGCGAAGTGGATGAGGGCCGGAGGCAGGGTCGGCCCAGAGCATTCCAGGCCAGCGCCCGTTCCATGATTCCCTGCTGGCTGTAATTCACCGCGTACTCTGCGCTGCTGAGACTTGTTGCTCCGAGAGCCGTCGCATCCAGTTGTAAGGGAACAGCTGTGTTGCTCAAGTCCACGGCGCCCGAGATCTGCGCCTGGGGTTCGTTCGCCGAGCAGACTCCATCGCCATCAAGATCCAAACAGATTTGCGATCCCAGAGCGCCATTCGCCACGACCGGCATGAGGTAATAGTTGTTGTCTCGTGTGGCGCGGATCCTGCCCTGCTGATAAATGCTTGCCACCTGCTGCGCCGCCGCGTTCAGTTTTGCATTGTCAAGGATTCGGGAGAGACTGGGGAGGGAAAGGCCGCTCACGACCATAATGATCGCGACCACTACAACCAGCTCGGTAAAGCTGAACCCCGCCTTCGACTTCACTTTATTTACCT
>JBLMYN010000455.1:0-3560 GCA_050258305.1 Actinomycetota bacterium | reverse complement strand
CGAGTTCCAGCTCACATAGACAGTCTTGTCTACGAACGGCGTGGTGCGCGTGAGCCGCGCGGCATACATCTTCTCTTTGGCGGAATCGAGAAGCGCCTGCACTTCCTGTGCTGGTTTCTTCACCCGCTCGGCGATCTCATCAATGCCAGTGCGGACAAAGAGTACATTTTTCGCCGGATTGTGGTGCATCTCGCCGGTCTCGCCGATGTCATAGCGCAGCATGGCCACCTGGAGTTCGTCATCGCTGAGTACGGCTTCCGCCTCGTCAAGCGTCCAGGTGAAGTAGTCGCCGTCGTCATCCAGAGATATGTCGGCATCCTGTGACGCGTAAAAACCGCCATGCTCGCGATCAGAGAGCCACTCGTCCATCCAGCGGATGATGTCCTGAGCAATGAACGCGAAAAAGCTGTTCCCGGTCAGCTGGTATCCGTGGATGTAGTTCTTCAGCAGCTCCGAGTTGTCATACAGCATTTTTTCGAAATGCGGCACCACCCAGTGCTCGTCCACGGAGTAGCGGTGGAAACCTCCCGCAAGCTGGTCGTAAACGCCGCCCTGGGCCATCTTTTCCAGGGTGTTCGAGATGATCTCAAGCAGCCTGGGGTCGCGGTTCTCCGAGTAGCGCTGCATGAGCAGGTCCATGGCGCTGGGGTGCGGAAACTTGGGCGCGGACCCAAAGCCGCCGTGCTCGGCGTCGTAAAGCTTCATGGCGGCAACCACCATGCCGTCGATCAACTGCGGCCGCAGCGGGCCTGACTTGCCAGCAAAGCCCTCGGTTTGATCGATAACGCCCATCACGCTCTCCGCGGACTCGAGCACATCGGCGTTCTTCTCATGGAAGGCCTGCGCCAGCGTCAGCAGCACCCGGCGAAAGCTGGGACGCCCATGCACGTCGTCCGGCGGAAAGTAGGTGCCGGCATAGAAAGGCTTTCCCTCAGGCGTGAGAAAAGCTGTCAGAGGCCAGCCGCCCTGCCCGCTGATGGCCTGCACTGCGGTCTGGTACCGGCTATCCACGTCCGGACGTTCGTCCCGATCCACTTTGATGGCAATGAAATTTTCATTGACGATCTTGGCGATTTCCGGATCTTCATACGATTCGCGGTCCATGACATGGCACCAGTGGCACCATACGGCCCCGATATCGAGTAGAACGGGCTTGTTCTGCTGTCTGGCTTTTTCAAAAGGCTCCGGCCCCCACTCGTGCCAGTGAATGGGCTGGTGCATGGCGGAGCGGAGATAAGAAGAACATGCCTGGGAAAGCGCGTTGGGGGTGTCGTGGGCCATAAAGATAAGTTTACAGCGGAGGACGAACAACGCGAGCTCTCGGGAACCGTCTCCAGCCCGAATTGCCGGCGCGGCCGGTCAGGCCAGGTGGACGTTGGATTCCAGCTCAGGTGAGACGACGTCCTCGGGCAGGCGGCCGCCGTTGTACTCCATCAGCCGGTTTTTCCATTTGAGAAAGTCAGTGATCGTCTGCGGTTCAATGCGGACTTCCACGCGGCGCAGGCTGGCCAGCAGCAGGTTCATCTCGCACATGAGGCCTGACTCGCCGCGCTGGCTCTGACGGGCAGGCTTGCACGCCATCACGATTTCGCGGCCTTTCGCTTCCAGCAGTCCCCAGCCGCGAGGCAGTTCGGATTTTTCAATCAGCCCGCGCGGCGTCAGGTAGAAGCGCTCACAGCCCATGCCCTGCTGCGGATCGCGCCGGAAAGGCTTGTCCCGGTCGGCGAGAAAATCCGCCCGCGACACTTTGCATTCCACCAGCACGGAGCGGCACTTGCCCTTCCAGCCGATGACATCGGGCGTTTCGCCACTGGCACAGGATTGTTCAGACAGTACAATGCCGCAGCGATAGCGGCGGCGAAGCCACTGCTCTGCCATCCGCACGAGTTGGGCGTGAGTCATGGGATGTTTGTACCCCACCCTGGCCCTGAGTACCAGTGACTTAGGAAGTTCTATGTGGAGCTGAGGCAGGGCTCGGCAGCGGGCACTCCGCCAGATTCAGAATGTCTCGCCCAGTTGTTCAAGATTCGATTTCAGGGTGGCGAATTTCTCATTGACTCCGCGGGATTCCTCGGCATTCAGGCTGGTGCTGGGGAGGAAATGAAGCGCGGAATCGTACGCTTTGCGCGCATTCATGCGATTGCGGTCGATTTTGGCGCGGCCTTTAGCCCCAAGCGCTATACGCGCGAACGTCAGGCCCGTATCCAGCTCGGCGTTCACGAACTGAAGCCCGCTTTGATGGTAAGCATGCTCGCGCCTGGGAAAATCAGCCATCGCTTCTGAGGATACCACCCGCCGGAAGGCTGCGCTCATGATTCGCAGGCGCAAATCCGGCTGAAGGGCTTTATTCGTGGACCATCCGGGGCCGCGCAGGGTTCGCGGGGCTTACATCCGGTCCACCTCGCGGACGATTCTGGCCAGGGCGTGGCGTACGCTTTCAGCGCTGCGCACCTTGATGGTGTGGATGGCGAGCGGCTTGAGCATCTTGCGGACATTGCCCAAAGCACCGCTCACATAACCTCCATAGGCTTCAAACTGCAGGTAATACACCACGCAGTTTTCCGCCAGTTCAGGATCGATGGGCGGGAAGTGGTGGAAGGCATAAGAGTCCATGGGGCTGCCAATAATGATGAAGACGTGGAGTGGCCGGGCGTCACGTGCTTGCAGAGCGGATGAACCGGCGGCGCTATACGGCGAAGGCGTCGGCGCGGGTGAATGAGCATGCTCGCGCGAAGCGGGCGGCGCCGGTGAAGGCGCGGTTTTGGCCGGCGGCGCAGGGTTCCCGTCATTCAGCGGGACGGTAAGCCCGGGAGCGTCATGACCCAGTTGCTTGCCGGGAAAGTCCTTGCCCGCTGGTTGCGGCGAGACGGGATTGGAAGCCTGGGCTGCGGCTCTTGGCCCTGCGCTCTTTGCCTGATCAGGATCAGCGGCGACGCTCGCAGGATCGGACGCAGCCCCGGTTTTTGCGCTGTCAGCAGCAGGGTGCGAAGCACCGCTCGCGGTTGCGGATTGCGGCTGAGAGGTCAGGCGACGCAGGAGTTCGTCGCGCAGAAAGTCGGGCGTTTCGTGCTGGTGCTCAAGCGCCTGTACATCGATCATGCCGGGGCCGTTCTCCGGCGCGAGCACAGTCTTAAGGGCAGTCCAGTTCAGCGGCCGGCCGTCATCCTGCTCAAAGGTGATCTTGTGCAGGCGCAGGTCAAGCGTGGCGACGCGCAATGATCCACGGGGCCCGTTGTCCACGCGGATCTGGCTCAGGTCCTTGAGCAGCGGCAGGGCCACGGCGAGATACCGGTGGTAAAAGCGGCTGGAACCGTGAAACAGATCGGACGGCGTGAGGTCTGCAAGGACGTCAACCTGAACGGGCCGGTGCGCGGCGAGCACCAGGTGCAGAGGGCTCTGGATGTCCGGGCGGTAGATCTCGTCCGGCAGCTTGTCGATCGGGGCCCAGAATTCCCAGGCAGGGACGCCCTGCCAGATCGCGGAAAATGGATCATGCTTGACGGCCGGCACGTGGAGACGGGTGCGGATGAAGCTGTGCTCTCCGGATCGCGGATCGTACA
>JBLMYN010000454.1:0-4139 GCA_050258305.1 Actinomycetota bacterium | reverse complement strand
GCCAGTATTTCACTGACGTGCAGAACGGTACGCTGCCGCAGGTCGCGTACATCGAAACGGGCGTGGAGGACCAGCCCGGAGCCACGCCCAGCGCCGTTGACGAGCACCCGAACGACAACGTTCAGACCGGCGCGGAGTTCTCAGAAAAGCTGATCACCGCGCTGATGAACAGCCCGTCATGGAAAGACTCTGTCTTTATCCAAACCTACGATGAAGGCGGAGGGCTGTACGACCACGTCCCGCCCATGCCGGTGGTCAACCCGGACGGAATCCCTCCGATGCTGGTTACAGCAAGCGGCGTCGTGCATACGCCGGGAGATTTCACCTTCAGCGGGTTCCGCGTTCCCATGTTCCTGGTGTCGCCATTTGCCAGGAAGAACTTCGTTTCCCACACGCCCATGGATTTCACCGCCACACTCAAGCTGATTGAGACCCGCTTCAACCTGCCGAACCTGACAAAGCGTGACGCTTCCATGCCGGACATGAGCGAGTTCTTTGATTTCTCCACCCCCAATGGCCCATGGGCGACACCGCCGACTCCACCGCAGCAAAAGAACACCCTCCCCTGCACATTTGGAGTTCCCGCCGGTTAAGACAGCGCGCGGCAACGGTTTGTCCTCCGGCCGGGGAAATCCACTCCCCCGGCCTCTTTTTTTGCGGACCGGAAAACAGGCCGGAGCCGGGCTTCCCCGCATATCCAGCCTGCTATAATCCCCGGCACTTATGAAGCTCTTCAGAATCCTGCTGCTCGCTTTCGCATCTGTGTGTCTCGGCTTTGCTCAACAACCTTCCAATAACCCGGGTAAACAGGAAACAGAATTTGTGCATGCGGCCCACATGCTCGACGTTAAGACCGGCAAGACGCAGGACAATGTCCTGGTCACCATCACGGGCGACCGCATTACCTCTGTCCGCGCAGGGCAGGCCGCGCCGAGAGGGGCCCACGTAATCGATTTGCCCAAGGCAACCCTTCTTCCCGGGCTGATTGATGCACACACGCACCTTACCTTTGATCCAAATTTTGGCTATCAGGAACTGGGCATCTCCATTCCCAAAGAGGCGCTGATCGGCGCCAAGAATGCCCGTATCACGCTGCAAGCAGGTTTCACCACGGTTCGCAACGTCGGGGCCAGAGGCTACACAGACATTGCTCTCCGCGATGCGATCAACGAAGGAATGGTGCCCGGGCCGCGCATGCTCGCCAGCGGGCCTCCGCTTTCCATCACCGGCGGGCATTGCGACCAGAACCTGCTGCCGTACGAATGGCACGCCACATCCGATGGCGCGGCCGACGGCGTTGAGGCCGTGCAGCACAAAGTGCGCGAAACGATTAAATACGGGGCCGACGTCATCAAGGTTTGCGCCACGGGCGGCGTGCTTTCCAAGGGTGATGACCCGCAGGCTTCACAGTACACGCTGGAGGAATTGAAGGCCATTGTGGCGGACGCGCATCGGCTCGGGCGCAAAGTGGCTGCGCATGCCCACGGCGCGCAGGGCATCGCCTGGGCGGCGGAGGCCGGCGTGGATTCCATTGAACACGGGTCGTACATTGACGATAACGGCATCAGGATCATGAAAGAACACGGCACATATCTGGTGCCCACACAATATCTCGCCGACTGGATGCGGGAGAACGCCGTCAAAATCGGCCTGCCGCCAATGTATGCGGAAAAGATGAAGACTGTTACGGCTGTAGCGCGCCAGAATGTGGCAAAAGCATTTCGCGCCGGAGTGAAGATCGCCTTTGGCACAGATGCCGCGGTCTACCCTCACGGCCTGAACGCCCACGAATTTGCCGTTTACGTGCAAATGGGCATGACTCCCTTACAAGCAATCCAGACGGCTACCGTGAATGCCGCCGACCTGCTCGGCTGGTCAGACCGCATCGGATCTATTGAACCGGGGAAGTTCGCAGATATGGTTGCCGTAAACGGCGACCCCACAAAAGACGTGACTCTTCTGCAGAATCCCGTCTTCGTGATGAAGGGCGGTACGGTGTACAAGGCAAGCGAATAGCAATCAGCCCTCGGCGTTGAGCCCCTGAACTGAATCGCCTAAAGGCTCTCTCCCGGTATTCGGCAGGAGCGAACCGTGGCTGATCGCTGAAGACTGTGTGCTCACGCTGCGTGCCGTTTGTTAGAATTCCTGCATCTTAGCTAACACGGTTACTCAGAGACCCAATCATGACAATGAGAGTGCGCAAAGCCGTCTTCCCTGCCGCCGGTCTGGGCACACGCTTCCTGCCGGCCACCAAGGCGCAGCCCAAGGAAATGCTGCCCCTGGTGGACAAGCCAATCATTCAATACGGCGTGGAGGAGGCGCTTGCCGCCGGCTGCGATCAGATCATCATGATCACAGGCCGGGGCAAAACGGCAATTGAAGACCATTTCGACGTCAGCTACGAACTGGAGAAAATGCTGGAAGAGCGCGGCAAGACTGATTTGCTTGCCATCGTCCGCCAGATTTCTGACATGATTCACGTGGCTTATGTGCGGCAAAAGGAGGCTATGGGCCT
This sequence comes from Actinomycetota bacterium, assembly GCA_050258305.1. GTDB lineage: Bacteria > Acidobacteriota > Terriglobia > Terriglobales > Acidobacteriaceae > Angelobacter. The sequence goes on along the minus strand of JBLMYN010000454.1, from coordinate 1,624 downwards.
TGGCCACGCCGTCCTGATGGCGCGTGAACTTGTGGGAAATGAACCATTTGCCGTGCTGCTGGCTGACGACGTGATCGATGCCGAGAAGCCCTGCCTCAAGCAGATGATGGAAGTATTCGAGCAAACCCAATGTTCCATCATCGCCACGCAGGAAGTGAACGGGCCCGCGATTTCGTCCTATGGCGTGCTGGACGCGCAGGTGATTGAAGGAAAATTCAACGGGCGCGTTTGTGACGTGAAGAACCTGGTGGAAAAACCCAGGCCGGAGGACGCGCCCTCAAACCTGGCCATCATCGGCCGGTACATCCTTACCCCGAAGATTTTTGAAACCCTCGAGCGTACCCCGCTCGGCACCGGCGGCGAACTGCAACTTACTGACGGTTTGCGCGGCCTGTTGAGTGCAGGCGAGAGGATCTGCGGTTATAGATTTGAAGGCAAGCGCCATGATACGGGTGACAAACTCGGCTTCCTGAAGGCAACCGTGGAATTCGCCTTAAAGCGGTCGGATATGGGAAAAGAGTTTGCAGATTATCTGAAATCGCTCGATCTTTTTGCTGTAGGAGCGGTGGGCGAAAGAATAGCCTGACGCAGCCAGGCTGTACAGGCCCCGTCCATCACTCACCCTGTTGGCAATCACGAGCGGCTCGTTGGAGCGTGAGTCTGCGACCTATTCGCTTTCAGGGTGCGTAACCTTTTTGGGTCTTGTCTGCAACGCGCCGGGTCTCTACGCCGAGACCAGCGAGCCCACCTTTTCGCCCTGCACCACGCGCTTGATGTTGCCATGCACCGTCAGATTAAAAATGACGATCGGCAGGTTATTTTCCTGGCAGAGTGAAATGGCCGTTGCATCCATAAAGCGCAATCCGCGCTTGAGCACGTCAAGGTACGTAATGGTATCGAATTTGGTGGCATCGGAGACCAGCTTGGGGTCGGCGGTATAGATGCCATCCACCTTCGTAGCTTTCATGATCACGTCCGCCTTGATCTCCATCGCCCGCAACGAAGCGGCCGTATCGGTGGAAAAGTAGGGGTTGCCGGTGCCGCCCGCGAAGATCACCACACGGCCTTTCTCCAGATGCCGCAATGCGCGGCGGCGAATGAACGGTTCGGCCACCTGGTTCATCTCCAGGGCTGACATCACACGGGTAAATACACCCTGCTTTTCCAACGCGTCCTGCAGCGCCAGGGAATTGATGACGGTGGCCAGCATTCCCATGTGATCGGCAGATACGCGGTCCATGTCGCGGGCCTGTTCGGCCACGCCGCGGAAGAAGTTTCCTCCGCCCACCACGAGTGCAATTTCCACTCCGAGCTCGTTGACTTCCCTGATTTCAGCGGCAATGGAATGAATCCTGATGGTATCGACGCCAAAGCCTTTGTCTCCGGCCAGGGCCTCGCCGGAAAGCTTGAGGAGGATACGCTTAAAAGCAAGCATCTTGTCCTAAGTATAGCAGCGGGAACAATCAATTAAAGCGGGCACAATTGGGCAGGGTTTGAGTCCGGTGAAACTGCGCCGGCTTTAGTAATGCATCGTCATCCAGATCTTGCCGGCTTCAAACAGGCAGATGAAAATCCCGATCAGGAAGTAGACATTCTGGGCGGTGGCGTCACTGGGAGGCGCCGG
>JBLMYN010000453.1:0-9873 GCA_050258305.1 Actinomycetota bacterium | reverse complement strand
GCTGGGCCTGCCCGCAGCGGGCGTGGACGGCTTCGCGGCGCTCGGGGCGCTGGCCGCGTGCCTGCTGGTGTTCGCGCTGGCACAGGGCCCGGGTGGCTGGACGCCGACCCGGCTGCTGCTCACGGGCATCGTCGTCGCGGCCGGCGCGTATCTCTGCGGCGGACCATTTCTGGCGCGCGTAGCCAATGATCAATGTCACCGCTACCAGCAATGCCGCCCACAGTTCGGCTGTGGTTCGAGGAAGCGCGCCTGGATGCAGATAAGAGAAAAGAATGAGACCCGAGCAATTCAGGATGCTGGCCGCCAGCGCAGTCGGCATGCCTCCTATGGCGGCTGATAAACATGCGGCAGCTACAAAGAATGCTCCAACGCCGGGATAAAAAAACGTCCAACTGAAACCGCCGGCCACCCAGGCGGCGACAGGCAGAAGCAGAGTGACCGTCCAGATAGCAACACGAATGCTTGGCTTGGGGGAGAGAGCCAAATTTGTCCTTTCTTCTCTTCTGCTAGAAACAAATGCTGCAATGTTTCAGACGAATTGGCACGCTGAGAATAGCACGGTTGCCGCGACTCGGGGCCTCTGTCATTGGGCCTAGTTCGGCAGGACAATGCAGGATTGGCCAGATTTCAAAGATGCGGCGTGCGCCTTGTGCGTGGCCTCAAAAATCAGTGCTTTTTAATACTCATTGCCAGCCTTCGGCAGTCACATTCGCCTGGATTTTTCTCGTGAATGCAATTCAGATGGAGATCAGGCCGCGACGGATGCCCCGGCTGACCGCTTCTGTTCTGCTGGATGCGCCAAGCTTGCCCAGGATGGAGCTGACGGCCTAAAACCGCGACCACGGAGTTCCCCGCCGTGGCGGCTGTCATCGCCAAATCATTGGAAAGTGCTGTCCAGATTTTTTCCAGCCATATTGTTGTCTCCTTGTTTTGCCCTGCGACAACAAATGTGTGTCAAGTCTTAGAGCAGCGCATCCGCCATTTGGGCAGGAGTACAGGCGAAGTGAACTGGTAATTGGATAAGATTAAGAATAAGTTTGGCAGCAATGTGCGGATAGCGGCCGTGCGGCGCGAAATCTAGACTGCTTGCAGAGACTGGATCTCGCGGAGAACAGACAATGCTGCAGGCAATCAACATGGAGAGCAACGAAAACAACGATCAGCGCTGGGCGCTCGTACTGAGCAGGGACTTGAAAGCTGACGGCGACTTTGTGTACGCCGTCAGATCGACAGGCATTTTCTGCCGCCCCTCATGCCCCAGCCGGAGGCCGCGGCGCAAGCAGGTGGAATTCTTTGATTCACCCGTTGCAGCTCAGCGGGCAGGATATCGCGCCTGCCGCCGCTGCATGCCCCTCGCGCGCAACGAGCAGATCGCAAAGGTCGAAGCGGCATGCAGGTACATTGAGCAGAATCTTGAAACCACGCTCAAGTTGGAGGAGATTTCCGCTTCGGCAGGCCTGAGCCCATTCCATTTTCAGAGATTGTTCAAGCGCACTCTGGGCATCAGCCCCAGGCAATACCAGCAGGCCCGCCGCGCGGGAAAATTCAAGCAGGAACTCCACAGGCAACCGCGCATCACTGACGCGATTTATGAGGCGGGATACGGCTCGAGCAGCCGCGCGTATGAAAACGGCAGTGAACAATTGGGCATGACGCCCACGGCATTCCGCCACAGAGGCGAAGGCGTGAAGATCCGGTACACGATCGTTCCATCAGACCTGGGCAAAGTGCTGGTTGCCACCACGCCGCGCGGCGTGTGCGCGGTGCGATTCGGGAGCAATGACCGGAACCTGGAAAAAGAGTTGCGCCAGGAGTTCGGCGAGGCCGAGATTCAGCGCGACGACCAGGCGCTGGGGCCGATGGCTGAGAAAGTGCGGAAATTATTTGCTGCGTCCATACCGGCCGGCTCGATTCCGCTCGACATTCAGGGCACCGCATTTCAGCAGCGCGTCTGGAGCGCCCTGCGCGGCATTCCGCGCGGCGAGACGCGCAGCTACGCCGAGATCGCAAAGCAGATCGGGAAGCCGAAGGCGGTCCGGGCTGTGGCCAACGCATGCGCGTCAAATCCTGTGGCTGTCCTGGTCCCATGCCATCGCGTGGTACCCAAGAACGGCGGGGTGGCAGGGTACAGATGGGGCGTGGAGAGGAAAAGAGCGCTCTTGCGCGCCGAGCAGACATTCGCCACGGAAACACGGAGGCACGGAGAAAGCCAGATCCGCTGATTTTCGGCGCAGCGGGTTTCCTCGCCGGCTGGAACGTTGGCCCATGACGGCGTTAGCATAAGTACGTTATGCCGACTCTCACTCTGCTTGTGAATGGAACCGAGCACAAGGTTGACGCTGAGCCGGGCGAGCCGCTGCTGTGGGTGTTGCGCAATCGCCTGGGCCTGACCGGAACCAAGTACGGCTGCGGCGAAGGCCAGTGCGGAGCATGCACGGTGTTGCTCGATGGGCGCTCGATCCGCTCCTGCCGTATGCCGGCGGAAGCCGCTGCCGGCAAGAATATCCTGACTATTGAAAGCCTGTCGAAAAACGGCAGTTTGAGCCCGCTGCAGCAGGCATTCCTGGAAGAAGAAGCATTTCAGTGCGCCTACTGTACGTCGGGCATGATCATGTCAGCGCACGCGCTGCTCGCGGCCACCCGGCATCCCAGCGAGGAACAAATCATCCAGCACATGAACGGCAACGTCTGCCGCTGCGGGACTTACCCCCGCATCATGGCCGCGATTCGGCGCGCGGCGGGAGGCAAACGGCCATGAACAAGCCTCCAGCCTTCAGCGATCTCCAGAACGAGACACAACAGCACGAGGTGGCCAGGCTCAATCACCTGTTTGAGGTCAGCCGGCGCGATATTTTCAAGTTGCTGGGAGCGGGCATTGTAATCGGAATCTGCGCGCCTTCGGCACTGACGCAGGAATCAGGAAGATTTCGCCGCGAACAGGAACCGCAAAATCTCGATGCATGGCTGCACATCGGCGGCGACGGCAAAGTGACGGTGTTCACAGGAAAAGCCGAAATGGGGCAGAACATCCGCACGTCGCTGAGCCAGCAGGTGGCGGAAGAGCTTCGTGTGCCCATGTCATCGATCACGATGGTGATGGCCGATACCGATCTGACCCCGTTTGATCTGGGAACGTTCGGCAGCCGCACCACGCCGCAGATGGGCACGCAGCTTCGTGAGGCCTCGGCAAGCGCGCGCGAGCTGCTGCTGCAAATGGCGGCAAAGCAGTGGCAGGCTGAGCCAGAGCAGCTTACGGCCGATAATGGAGCCGTCAGGAATAAGAAGACCGGACAGAGCATCACCTACGCCGAGCTGACGCATGGGCAGAAGCTGGTGAAGATGATTGGCGATGATCCGGTAATGACCCCGGCAACCGATTGGAAAATTGCCGGAACGCCGGCGACGAAAGTGAATGGAAAAGCCTTCGTCACCGGAGAGCATCGGTACGCGGCCGATATCGGCCGGCCGGGAATGCTGCAGGGCAAAGTGCTGCGGCCTCCGGCGTTCCACGCGAAATTGACTTCATTCCAGGAGAACGGCGCGGAGAAACAGCCCGGCGTGAAAGTGGTGCGCGACGGCGATTTCATCGGAGTGGTTGCGGACAGCCTGCCGGGGGCGGAAAGGGCCCTTGGGCTGGTGAAAGCGCAGTGGAACGCGCCGCAACAGCTCTCAGAAAAAGATCTTTTCAGCTACCTCCGCGGCCATCCTGATCGGGAAGAGCGCGCGTTCCGGGGAAGATCGAATCACGTTGCCGGCGATGTCGAAAAAGCGATGCTCTCGGCGGCAAAAACACTGTCGCAGACCTACACAGTCGCGTACATCCAGCATGCGCCGCTGGAGCCGCGCGCCGCGGTGGCGGAATGGGCCGGGGAAAAGCTGACGGTCTGGACAGGAACGCAGCGGCCCTTCGCGGTGAAACAGGAATTGGCAGAGGCGTTCCATATCTCCGAAGACAAGGTGCGAGTGATTGTGCCGGACACCGGGTCTGCCTACGGAGGCAAGCACACCGGCGAGTGCGCGGTTGAGGCCGCCCGCCTGGCCAAGGCCGCCGGCAAGCCGGTCAAGCTGATCTGGACACGTGAGGAAGAATTCACGTGGGCCTATTTCCGCCCGGCGGGCGTCATTGACGTAAAGAGTGGAATCGCGCCGGATGGGACTCTGGTTGCGTGGGAATTTCACAACTACAACTCCGGCCCGGCGGCGATCGATACACCGTACAACGTGGCCAACAAGAAGATTGAATTCCATCCCACAGAGAACCCGCCGTTGCGGCAGGGATCGTATCGCGGGCTGGCGGCGACAGCCAATTTCTTCGCGCGTGAGAGCCACATGGATGAACTGGCGCACCTGGCCGGGGTGGACCCGCTCCAGTTCCGGCTGAAGAATATTGCTGATGCCCGGCTGCGCGCGGTATTCGAAAAAGCGGCGCAAAAATTTGGCTGGGGCAGGCAGAAGGCGACGCCCGAGCGCGGGTTTGGACTCGCCGGCGGCTTTGAGAAGGGCAGCCACGTGGCGGCCTGCGCCGAGGTGAGTCTTGATCGCTCCACCGGAAAGGCAAGGATTGTGCGCGTGGTGGAGGCCTTTGACTGCGGCGCGGTGATCAACCCCCAGGGTTTGAACAACCAGATCTCCGGCGCGATTGTGCAGGGAATCGGCGGAGCTCTGTTTGAAGCCATCCACTTCGATAATGGCCGGGTCACGAACCCGCATTTCCGCGACTATCGTCTGCCCCGTTTTCATGACGCCCCGAAGATTGAAGTAGAGATCATCGACCGCAAGGACCAGAAATCGATGGGCGCGGGCGAGACGCCCATCATGGCTCTTGCGCCCGCAGTGGCGAATGCGATCTTCAGCGCGAATGGGACGAGGTTGCGGAGTCTTCCGCTGGGCGTGGGATGAGAACCTCTACCACCGGGACACGGAGGCACGGAGAAGAGGAATGGGATTTCATGTCTACCCGAGGAGTGCGCTCACCGGATAGGGCTCAACAGGTGCATGAACTTATAATGGTGGCGAGGAACTTGCTGCATGCGCAAAATCTTCCACTTTGCCTCGCCACGCGAGCGCTATACCGCTGACGCTGCTGTAGTCTGGTGCTTCGATCACCGTTTTGACCTTGTCCTCCACAAACTGCTGAAAAAAATCGGCGTGGAACGCTTTGACCCGATCCTGGTGGCGGGCGGGGCCAAGAACCTGTCATCACCGATGACTGCGAACGACCGCCAGTTTGTGCTCGACCAGATCCGTACCTCCATACGGCTGCATTCGGCAAAAAATGTGATCCTGATGCTGCACTCCGATTGCGGCGCATATGGCGGCCTCGGGGCGTTTAACAATGACACGGCAATGGAGGCGGAGAATCATCGCCGGGAGATGCACAAGGCTGTGGCATGCCTGAAAGCGGAAATTCCCGAAGTGGAGGTCAGGAGTTTCTTTGTGGATTTCGAGGGCGTCTGGGAGGCGGACATTACCGCCAGCGCGGAACAAGCCAGCTAGCGGAATTGCCAGAATCGCCGAAATTGCCAAACATTGAAAATTGGGATTTCAATTCGATCTCCGGCACTCGTGGAAATCTGGCAATTTTTTCCCGAAACCTGTTACGATTCTTCGCACAGAATCACTCATTAATTGCCCAGTCTTATCAGGGATCAGGTTCTCAGGCATGTTTCACGGTGTTCATGGCGAGTACAGGTGGGTGGAGTCGGCAGCGCACAGCATCCTCGACGTTCTTGTGCATTGTCCGGTTACAATTGACGGCAAGGGACTGGTGATCACCGCCTTTGCCGGCGGGCCGCCGCTGCCCAGCGAGGAAGACATCCAGCGCGGATGGCGATTGAAGGGCTCCGTCCTCCATATTCCCCAGACCGAATCGCCGAGCCGGATTCCCAGCGAAGATTTCCGCGAGTGGTACATTTTTGATTCTGCGCCCCCGGAGCGCGAGTTCGCCGTGTTTGCCAATTACGACTGGTTTACCCTGGGGCCGGCGATCGCAACCAAGGCACAAGCCAACAGCCGCTGGGACCTGCGGCGAATTCAGCGCATTTTCTGGCAATTGATCGAGTCCTCATCGCCGGAATCCTATCTCGCCTGCGGCAGCCGGCTGATCTTCGTTACCCGCAATCCCGAATATTTCAGTTGCGTACTGAAAGGGCTGAGCGCGCCCTTGCGGGCTAGAACCGGCAGCGTATAGAACCGCCGGTCGATTCCTTTCCGGCCCGGCTATACTCGACATACCCACATGGCAAATATTCTTTACGGGGTGAACGGAGAAGGTTCGGGTCATTCGACGCGTGCCAAGGAAGTGATCTCTCACTTGACCGGGAAGGGCCACACTGTGCGTGTCGTCTCCTTCGATCGTGGACTCCAGAACCTCAGCAAGAGCTTTGATGTGACAGAGATCTTCGGCTTCCGCTTTGCCTACGTCAATAACCGGGTGCGTTATCGCCGCACGGCAGCAAAGAACCTGCTTACGACGCCCAAAGCGGCACAGAGCTTTGTCCGCCTGGTGCGCAAGGCAGAAGAGTGGAAGATCGATGTGGTGATTACGGATTTCGAGCCGCTCACATGCTATGTGGGACATCGCAAGCACCTGCCTGTGATCTCCATCGACAACCAGCATTGTCTGACAAATACAGACATTTCCCTGCCGCACAAGTACCGACGCGATGCGGCTGCCGCCAAGCTGGTCACACGCCTGATGACGCCGCACGCAGGGGCTTATCTGGTCACGTCATTTTTTGCTGCGCGCCCGCGGAAACGTAATACATTTGTGTTCCCGCCCATTCTGCGCCAGGAAGTCCTTGGCATTCAGGCGAGCGTCGAAAGTCACGTTCTGGTGTACGTGACCTCGCCTGCGCCCGAACTGGCGGCAATGCTCAAGCAGGTGCGATGCCGCTTTGTGGCCTATGGATTCGGCGTGGATGGACAGGATGGCAATGTACTGTTCAAGAAGCCGAGCATGGATGGATTCCTGGCCGATCTTGCCACCTGCCAAGCCATCGTCGCTAATGCGGGATTTTCACTGGTCAGCGAGGCACTGCACCTCGGCAAGCCATACCTGGCCATCCCGGTGAAACACCAGTTTGAACAAATTTTCAATGCATTTTATCTGGACAAAAATGGTTATGGCGCATTCTGGGACGATCTGAGCAAAGAGAAGATTGAGTCATTCTTGTTCAACCTGCCGCATTATGCGGAGTGCCTTGGCGGCTATCGGCTCCAGGATAATTCAGCGCTGTTCGCCAAACTCGACGAACTGGTGGAGAGTTTTTCCGGAACGTCCCGGCCGCGCCGGGGAAGACGATTCCAACTCAAAGGCGGAGCCCTTCCGCGAAAGAGGCGTTCAGCCTGATCGAACTAAACCAACAGCGTCTGCCCGAAACCGAAGCGGTGCCGCAACCGAAAAAGCTGATTGAAGAACAGGGACAGTCGAGGGTGACCTGGCAATTTCCGTACGCGGCTGCGGACGAACAAAGGTCCCGACTAAAGAATCCGTGACAAGCCGAATGGTAATGGATCTGGCTAAGTTTGGCGTGCGGTATGGAAATTTCCCTCCAGCCTCTCTGCCGCCAGCCGAACCACGCGGCGCGATTCGCGCGGCGGACGCGCGCTTTCGTACTGCAGAAAATCACGCACGATTCGGGTGGCATCTTTATATCCCTGCACTATGACCGGCCCAATGAGTTCACCTTCAAAATCAAGCTGGTCCAGGGGCAACGCTTTTTCCGGTGCGATTGTGAAAGCCTTCACGTAGCGGTAGCGCTGCCGGCCAATCTCCAGTTCAAGCTGCTCCGGCTTCACTCCCAGTTCGCGAGCATAGACGGAACAGAGGCGGTTGAAGTTGTTGAGCAGGGCCAGATCAGAATTGAAATTCTTGGAGATCAGGATGTCGACCGCATGCACGCCGACATCAAGAAATGTCTTGATCTCGGCGGGACTGTGCTGGTCGGCAAAGGGAGACATCAGCACGAGGAAAATCACGTCAGCGCCCAGACGAAGCGCCGGCAGGATGGGTTGGTTGCTCATGATGCCGCCATCGGTCCACAGGCGGCCATCCATGGGGACAGCTTCATAGGCGAAGGTATAGGAAGAGGATGCAACGGCCGCCTGTACCAGGTCGGAAGGCTGCTCCACTTCCTTCCGCACAAAATCCTGGTGAACGCCGGGTTCGGCAGCGAGCACGTCGACAGAGGTATTGGAAAAGTAACACGCCCTGCCGTGCTGGATGTCCGTGGCCGTCATGATGATGTGAATATCGGAATGGCGCAGGCTGGCGTCAGAGATGCGCTCGCGCAAAAACCTGATGCGGTCATAGTTGGGAAACAACCCGGTGCGCAGCGGCATGCGCAGGAAGCGATGGCTCAGCCGGCTGAGAGGCTGCTTGAATATGCGATAGAACGCGATGCCGGCGGCGATTACGAGAATCGCGGGAAGAGGGGCGCTGAGTTCGACAATGCGCTCGCCGCGCAGCGGCAGATGAATGTGCGTGAAGGCGAGGAACACGACAATAAAACCCCACACCAGCACGTTGGCGCCGAAAGAAACCCAGACCTTCCTGATGTCCGGCTCCAGGCGCCGTCCGCGCAGGAAATTCAGGGCCACGTAGCCGATGTAGGAAAGCTTGTCGGCAAAGAAAAGAATGGCGATGCCCGCCGCTGCCAGAGCAAACCAGGTGGTTTTCGGATGATGCGCGTGCAGGTAGATCCCACGCTCCTGCATGAACTCCCAAATGAAGTTGCCGATGCCGGCCGAAGCGGCGATCAGACCGGCGAGCAGAAAGACGTAGCGCGACCAGTCGATGCCCAGCGTGGCGGGGGTGAGTTCCATCCACGATTTCACCAGATTATCGGCATTGCCGATGCAGCCTTCAGAATGCGAAGCGTACGAAGCCGCGTTGATGCTGCCGATGGAAGACGCGGTGATGATTTGTGTGGGAACCCGGGCATCCTGAAAGGCCATGAGCACGCCGGCTTCGTAGGCGCCGCGCGCCCCGCCTCCGGAAAGCACTACGCCTACGCGCGAAGAGAACTGTTCCGGACGTTTCACCTCCGGCAGCGCGTTGCGGAACTGCTGGCGCAACTCTTCGAGTTCGGCCGCGGCGGCCGCAACGTGACCCTTGGACGTACCGATTGGCATTTGCTTACGGGAAGCATAGCGCAGCTTCAAAGGAAATCGAAGCATAAGCTGCGGAGCGAATGGCCGCAGGTGGTGGCACGTTGGTGCCTGTCACCGAAGTCGCTGGTCGAGACTCCGCCCGAGGCTTACTCGTAACGCAGAGCGACGGTGGGTTCTACGCCGGCAGCGCGGCGCGCCGGCAGGCTGCCTGCCAGGAACGCGACCACAACCAACAGGCAACCAGTGCTTGCCAGGACCAATGGATTGGAGCCGCTGACCTCGAACAACTGCGAGGCGATGAAGTGTCCGACCAGCAGTGCGCAGCCCAGTCCGGCGAGCAGCCCCATTGCCGTCAAACGGATTACTTCACTCAGCACCAGCCAGGCCACGCTGCCTCGGGTGGCGCCCAGCGCCATGCGAATGCCGATCTCGCGGGTGCGCCGGGCCACAATGTAAGCCATTACGCCATAGAGACCAAGAGCCGCCAGCAGCGCGGCCAAGAAACCGAAAGCTATGCACAAATCCGCTAGCAGGCGCTCATTCGGCATGCTCCGGTCCCGCTGCTCGCCCAGTTTCATCAGGTTGTAAACCGGAAGATCATGAGACAGTGCAGTAACAGCGACGCGCAACGCACTGCCGAGCGAGACAGGATCCTGGCGGCTGCGGACGTAGAAAGTGGCGTGCCCCATCCGGGGGTTCTGCCCGTAGGGCATCCATGCGAAGGGATGGATGAGTTGGCGCGGATTGGCATCTTTGCTG